>NZ_JACJSH010000149.1:0-3644 GCF_014698055.1 Nostoc sp. FACHB-133 | reverse complement strand
GGCTACCAGCACATATTTAGTAAATAAAGTTACTTCTTACTTAGATTTTATTTTTGCGATCGCTTGTTTTTTACTGGATCTGACAAAACCGCATTGCTCCCGACGAGCAGCAATACAAAAATTAGACTTCTATTGGCAGTTAGAGTTAACAACTCCAACTCACGGAGAACGTCCTTTTGAAATAGTTCACATTGACCATACTCAACTTGACATTGAATTAGTAAGTTCGTTGCAAAACTTGAGCAATTGCCATTTAGATATTGGCGATACTAAGTATAAAAATTTAGGTCGTCCGTGGGCCACCTTCATGGTAGATGCCTATAGCCGACGATTATTAGCGATATATCTCACCTTTGAAGAGCCAAGTTACCGTTCAATATTGATGGTCATCCGCATTTGCGTGATGAGGTTCAAGAGATTTCCACAAACAATAGTTGTAGATAATGGTGCTGAGTTCCACAGCCATTATTTTGAGCAACTTTTGGCAACTTATGCTTGTACCAAAAAACATCGCCCACCTGCTTATCCTCGATTCGGCTCAGTCGTGGAAAGACTATTTGGAACTGCCAATACCCAACTGATTTATGAATTGCTTGGCAATACCCAACTTACAACAAAACACCGCTGTGTGACTAAATCTGTTAGTCCCTCAAAACAGGCAGTGTGGACGCTAATTGACTTATATTCGGCTCTTTTATCGTGGGGTTACGAGGTATATGACCAACGCGAACATCCAGCACTAGGACAAACACCTAGTGATGCCTTCAATGTCGGAATTGCATTTGGTGGTAGCAGACTGCACAGACGAGTAGAATATGACAACATCTTTCGTATTCTCACTTTACCCGCGCCCCAACAAACTAAACGCAAAGTCCAACCAGGTCAGGGAGTGAAAATTCATAACATTTACTACTGGAATAATGAATTCCGCAATCCGGAAATTGAATTCACATCAGTTGATGTTAGATATGACCCCTGGGATGCTGGAATTGCTTATGCCTTAGTTCAGGGACAATGGGTAGAGTGTATCTCAAAGTACTACCAATACTTTAAAGGACGCTCAGAAAAGGAAATTCAATTAGTTAGTGCAGAATTACTAGTTCGCAAACGACTACAAGGGCATAATTTTATTAACTCAGACCGAGAGTTAGTACAGTTCCTTAACTCTGTTGAGTTAACAGAAGAAAAATTGCTATTACAGCGTCTGAAAAATGCTGAAAATAAAAATGTTTTGCAATTGATTGAAGATGTGTCTACTACTCAATGTGTTTCACATCAGCCCAACTCAGCTTTTCAGACTAATTCATCTGAAGAAAATTTGCTTGACCCGGAAAATAATTATCTAGAAACCGACAAATTAATTGATGTAAAAAACAATAATTTAGAATCCTTAGAATATTATGGAGAGTTCTGATGAATGACAACGAAGGCTTTCCTCACAAACTACTTGAGCAATCTATAGAAGAGAGAATTGCTTACTTTAAAAACTACACAATGGCGCATCCAAAATTGCTGTCAGCCTCGCAAAAGCTCATGCTCACTGTTGAAGAGCCTGCTGCAACTTCACTCATGTTTCTGTTCGGGCCAACAGGTGTTGGTAAAACTACCTTACTACGTCGTATGACTCAAAAGTTGCTAGAAGCAACGCGACCAGATATGGAACGAGATAAAGGTTTTATCCCGATTGCTGGTGTCGAAACAGTTACACCTGAGTTCAGCAATTTTGATTGGAAAGATTTTTATTTACGTACTTTAACTGTATTAAAAGACCCATGTATCGAATTCCCAATTTCTCAGAGAATGACCAATTTAAAGTTGAGGATGTCTGTTGAAGGTGCATTACGTCACCGCAGACTCAAGGTTTTTTATATTGATGAGGCACAAAACTTGAGTAAGGTTGCTAGTGGGCGGAAATTACGCGACCAAACTGACTGTATTAAATCGCTAGCTAATATTACTCACGTACAGTTTATACTTGCAGGCACTTATGAATTATTAATACTTCGTAATCTCAGCGCTCAACTATGCCGACGCAGCCAAGATATTCATTTGGAACGCTATAAAGCAGACAATCTAGAAGATTTAAGAGCTTTTCAAGGTATAGTGCAAACATTCCAACGACATTTACCATTGCAAATTGAACCTGATTTGCTCAAACATTGGGACTTCTGCTATGAGCGCTGTGTTGGTTGTGTCGGCATTCTCAAAGATTGGTTATCTCGTGCTTTATTTAGTGCTTTGCTCAAAGGTGACAAAACTTTAACTTTTTCCGATCTTGAGTCACATGCTCTCAAAACTGAGCAGTGCATAATTCTGCTTAACGAAGCTCTTCATGGGGAGGAACAACTTAATAGCCGTAGGGATACCAACGCTCTGCGGGCTGCTTTGGGATTAGAAGTCGCAACTGATGTGACTCCAGAAACATTGCAGACATCTGCTAAAAAAACTCGTCATCACGCTGTGGTCGGTCAGCCTCTGCCACAGCGTCGTCCTGTCGGTGGTGGACACAATGCCTGTTGAGAACTTGAAATTGTATCAATCATGGGAATTAGAGCAACCCATACTACCTGAGCGTAGCCGTCTTTTCTCTCTACCACCAGTTAGTGTCGGCACAGCAATTGGCGAGAGCTTGAGTAGCTACTTAATTCGCTTGGCTGATGCACATGGAATTACAGTTGGGGACTTGATTCGCTATTACATTGCTCCTTTATTTTTTCTTAACGAGCAGCCTCCAGGATTATCCAAAAAAGATGCTATCGAGCTAGTTGTAGTTAGATTGCGAAAAGAACTAGCCATTTTGCAGCAACCAACTGCCCAATTTTGGCTTTCCCAAACACAGCATGTTTCTAAGGTTGTTAATGTACTAGAAATCTTAACTGGTCGCAAAGATATCAGCTATTTAACTTTGTTGCCTTGGAAAACTTGGCGACTTTCATTTAACCACATCTTCCATACACAGCAGCGTTGGTGTGCAGGTTGCTATCAAGATTGGCGTGATGCTAATACTCCTGTGTATCAACCTCTGTTATGGGCGTTAGAGCCTGTAACTGTCTGCCCATACCATCAACGCTATTTACAAATATACTGTTTGTGCTACGGTCATACCCAACCTTTTTTCCAACCTCAGAAATTAAACGGCTACTGTCACGAGTGTGGTGCTTGGCTTGGGCGCAATCTTGACGTACCGAGTCATAGCCGAAGCAAAGGGCGCAAATTTGAGCGGGATTTGTGGATTGCTCAAGCTCTTGGAAATCTGCTTGCTGCTACTCCCTCACTCCACACAAATCCCCTCATCAGAGAAACAAAAGTTACCCCTAAACGAACATTGCCTACTTTATACAAGTTTTTGAGATGGTGTTACAAGCTTAGTTTATCTCCTGTTGAGGGTTTAAGCTTGCTCGAAATCCAGTAAGGCAAGCAACAGGATAACAACGGCTCTACTTTATTTTCCTTCTACTCCTCGATCCAAGCATAAGTTGTCCGAGTTCAATCCAAGCCATAAGTTGTCCGATTTTGACAACTTATGGCTAAAGTCACAACAACTGTCACTGTAATTATAAAATGAGCAACTCTGAAAGCATAAGTTGAGCAACAGATTGCTTGAAACAGTATTAATCCCGTCAGAAGGAACAACCAAACAGAAG
>NZ_JACJSH010000148.1:0-3697 GCF_014698055.1 Nostoc sp. FACHB-133 | reverse complement strand
GGCTACCAGCACATATTTAGTAAATAAAGTTACTTCTTACTTAGATTTTATTTTTGCGATCGCTTGTTTTTTACTGGATCTGACAAAACCGCATTGCTCCCCCTAGCTTTCCGCTTGTCTCCAACAAGAACCGCTTTATACACGCGCTTTTGAAGGCGGAAAAGATTTCGGCGGAATTTCTTCCACGGTAAAGCTTTCCAAGATTCACTAGTATGTTTACTGTGTCTAATCATTTTCTCTTCTCTAGTTTGTGTATTCTGAACACCTCGCAACAATTACGTTGCGTCCTACCCGACTTGTGAGAGTTCCGTATCCCGTCTTACCTACCTGGGGTTCGACTGCCCCAAGACTCACAAATCGTTTTTATTCGTTCCCTCGGTTGGATTGATTGTTCCGTTAGATGTAGCCAATTCAACTACTGGATTCCCTAGACTCTTACCGATATTAAGAAGAAGGATTCGGCGGGAATTGTCTCCAGTGAGGTCAGGGGTTATGGCTGTTGCGCCCTGCTTCATTCTGAGTTGCTTTTCTAGGCTCTGTTTCATCATGGGAACTCCCTGTTAGCGCCAGTGTCAACCCACAACGGCTGTCTGATTGCGCCCTGTTCCCAGCTTCACTCTACAAGAAACGAGCTTGTTCGGTGTGGGCAGGTAAGGAGTCAATTCTGAGTCTGAATGGTAGGGCTTTCACCTACATCTAGCCGAGAGTTCAGCCTTTTAATGACAGTAATCTGCTGCCAGGCTGGATTAGTTATTTACGGACTGATTACCGTGATTCACTAATCAACGAATCGCACCATCTTTAAATGTGCGATCGCCCACAACTCCAAGTGCTTCTTCAAATGGTTGTGTAGCCGATAAACAACTCAATCCCTCGAACCCTTCCGCTTCCACTTTCACTTCACCTGTAGCGCTGTCAAAATGAATCAAAACTGAACGTTCCATGTTTATCTCCTTACATATTGTTGAACTTCTTGATGTCCAGCAAAAGTCAGCCGTAGAGTTTGCACAGTTCCATTGGTTCCTTCGGCAATACTGCATTCCCCAAACTGCTCTTGTAACTCGGCAGCTTTAGCTCTCACCATCCGTTGTCCGTAAGCCAACATCAACTTGTTACTAAAGAAGTCTTGTCCCAACTTTGGAACTGTTTCGTAACTATCGTGTATGACCTCGTACACACCGCTTGACTGATTCCACTTAAATCCGATGTCTGCACGGGCTTTTATGGTAAGACCAGATACGATGATTTCAGCGCTTTGTCCTTGAGAGCCGCCGTAGTATCCTTTTAGTGGCTGCGCTTCTTCATGAACTTGTGGTGATAGGTTTAGATCCGTGAGTGCAAAAATAAGACATTCACGGTTAGCAAGTTTAGTTTTAACGGTTGAGAAGTGTGACATGAGAATTTTGTTCCTATAGCGGTAGAAGTGCGGTATTCTTTTGAGGTTTATATGCTATATGCATTTTTCGTTTAAGGTATTTAGTCTTGAGCGAATTCACCTTCGCCCAAGACTGTTTTTTACCTAAATTTGAAAGACATGACCGTAGCCTTCGACAAACCCACGTCGTCAGCCGCAAGTGATTGTAGATTGCGCTGTTCATCTAACAACTTGGTGCGGATCTCTTGCATTTTTTGCTGTAATTGACTGCGCGTATCTGAACCCGGATTCTTCGACTCAATCGCTGGATCGTTAACGATAGAATCTAAGTGCGCCATCATCGCCTCCAAGCTACTGCCTGCCTCCGGGTCAGCATTCGCTAGTAGCACTTGAACCTTCATCAGATGACGCTCCATTTTTCTTTTAAACTGTATGGGTTTCCTCCCTGGTTCCCAATCAGCCAACTCTTCAAGCAACTGCGCCGCGAGTTGTTCACCACCTGCCAGGGCTGATTCCCTCAATCTCTGTTCCAGATTTTGGTCATACTGCTGAATGAACTTGGTAATCTGATCAAGACATTCGGCTTGCTGCTGATTGAGTTGTTCAGAGAGGGCAGGGATAATTACCGGACGACCAATAACGACTTGCAAATAGTCTTCAAGATCGGTCAGAGTCGGAAATGCTCTTAACAAGTTGGCTTTAACTGATTCTTGCTTATCCTGTGCTAATTCCCAAGTATTAAGTGAGAGGAACTGATCAATCCGTTCCTGATAATCAAGAAGTCCCCCTTCGTAATCAGCTTTTAATTGATTACGTAAACCAGGGGCGATATTATCTCTGATATTGATTAACTGATTCCAGACGAGTGGAGCTAAATTAATCGGACAAACCCAATCACCAGTATCAGCAGACATCCACTCTTGAACTGAAGCAATCTCTTGCCTTAATTGAGCAGCTGCTTCATCTAGCTTTTTGAAGACCTTAATACCCCGCAAACCGACTTCGGAATTTGTAACTTTCACAAGGTCTGATTCGATTTCAGAAACCTCAGCTTTTAGCACATCGGCCCATTTAGGCGCGGCAGATTTTGTACTTTTCTTTAGTTGAATACGGAAGCGAATGCGAGTTTTATTTAACTGTGAGAAATTGTGGCGCTCGACTACTGCATCAGTTAGAAAATTTGCAGCAATAGTGTTGTCGATTACTTGTACCATGATTATTTACCTCAATCACTATTTTCACTCTCGATTAAGCGAAGCTTTCTTTGTGACTATTTGAATGTGTTTAGTAGCCCTATAGATTACTTTCTTAGAGCTTTTTTGTAACCTAATGTGTCTTTTGATAACTGGTGGTTTATGTATGGACATGGCTCAAAATAGTTGAAGTTGCTGTGAATTATCCTGCGCCACAGGCTTGTTATAAACCATGCCTTCGACTTCATAACAACGGGTCATGAGTTTGTTTCGATTTAGTCGAAAGCTGGCTTTTTTTCTTTGATTTGGCAGAGGTACAAATAGATACTGTGGATGTTGGATGCTACCCTCATCTCCCAAATATCGACAATGTGTACCATTAATTTGGTAAACTTTTGATGAGCTTAACAGTGTCGCGTCATACACTTTAATCAAATTTAATTCCATCTTATTAGCAGTGAAGTGTGCCATAATTTGTTGTAGAATCGATTTTTCTCTACAGTTAGACTGATTGAATCTGACTGTAGAGTTTTTCACGGATAATCTGATTCAATTTTTCCTTTGATTCATCTGACAGAACATTAAAATCAAACTCTTTGGAGTCCCAAACTTCATCAAGGCTTGTAGACTCATCAATAATGTTTGCAATCAAACAAGATTCATTGTCATAGTTCCAGCCATTCGCTAAAAGCCACGGCAGAATTCCCTTAGATTGCAATAATTTCTCAATGTCGAAAGAGTCAGAAAACTGCTGTAAGTTTTCGATAGTGGGGTGAACGATTGTAATAGTCATGGGGTATTTTAAATGATTGAAATACGTACAGCCCAATCAAAAGATGGGGAAAGTGGAAAGGGATTCATGAATTAAATTATCCTTAGAAAAGCAAGGTTTTTACCTTTTCTCCTGTCCCTTCTTTATTAGCTGTAGAAAAGACTTGAAAACTGATCAAATATGCTTCCCTACTTGAAGGTAAATAGGGAAGCATAAAGATGAACGCAATTGCTGCAATTACCTCAACAAGTATTTAGCTATTAAGAAGGCACATCTTCCCAGTAACCAACTTCATCGTCATAATTTGCTTGCATAGACTGCAATTTGTTGACGAAGTTAGCAAATTCTTCGTTAGTT
>NZ_JACJSH010000147.1:0-3745 GCF_014698055.1 Nostoc sp. FACHB-133 | reverse complement strand
ACTCACCCGTCCGCCACTGTGTCCGAAGACACCGTTCGACTTGCATGTGTTAAGCATACCGCCAGCGTTCATCCTGAGCCAGGATCAAACTCTCCGTTTTGTTGTGTTTCGAGTTTGTGTATCCGAAAAATATCTTTTCGGAATCCTAGTTACTAATTTTGATTATTATCTTTTTGGGGTTTCCAAAAAGTAAAATCCTTTGACGAGGATTGGTTTTTCTTTAAGCTTTCAAAGTATTATGTTTTTCAGGTTCAGTGGTGGTTGGCTTCTCTCGCCTTTCCACTTAACTAGAGTAACTAGTCATGCCCTGGTTTGTCAAGGGGTAAATTTATTTTTTTTCTAAAAGGGCAAATCTCTTGGTTGGCATTACTTTCAATTGAATGGCTTAAGCAATATAAGGAAGCATAGACGAAGAAGTAGCTGAACTTTGCTGTTTAGATAATGCATATAGCTAGTTAGTGTTTCTAAATTGGCTCTGATGCAAGCTGAGTGATTATAGTAATCATTATCGAAAAAAGGTAGGAGGCAGTCTTGCTGGAGGGATTTATCCTAAATTCAAATGCCTGAACTAACTATATATAAGAATATAAAAGCATAGTTGTTCCAGAGCCTCCGGTTAAAGGCTCCCATTTTACGACTGGATGCCTACCCCACAAGATTCGTTACAGTGAGTCTAGCGGTGTAGACGGATTTCACAATTTATAATAAGTTTTTGAGAAAAAGCTAAAAACTAGACTAGGCAATAAATACAGATGATCCGACCGCGTAAGGTCTTTGCTCAACATTGGCTCAAAAGTGAAAAGGCGCTCGACGCAATTATAAAAGCAGCGGAGTGTACAGAAAGCGATCGCTCCGTCAAAGGCGATCGCATCCTGGAAATTGGCCCTGGAACTGGTATTCTAACTCGTCGTTTATTACCCTTAGTGCAATCTTTGATTGCAGTTGAGATAGACCGCGACTTATGCCATCTGTTGTCAAAGCAACTGGGTAAGACTGAAAATTTTTTATTGCTGCAAGGCGATTTTCTCACCCTGGATTTACCATCTTATTTGGTAGCCTTTCCCAATTTCCAAAAGCCAAACAAAGTAGTAGCCAATATTCCCTACAACATTACAGGGCCAATCATTGAGAAACTACTGGGTACGATCGCAAATCCTAACCCCGAACCATTTGACTCTATAGTATTGCTGGTACAAAAAGAGGTGGCAGAAAGGTTGTATGCTAAACCAGGGTCAAAAACCTTTGGGGCGTTAACCGTGCGGGTACAGTATTTAGCTGAGTGTGAGTTAATCTGCACAGTCCCAGCCTCTGCATTCCATCCAGCGCCAAAAGTTGATTCAGCAGTGGTAAGATTACGTCCCCGAAAAATAGAAATACCAGCGCTTAATCCCCGACAGTTAGAGACTTTCTTGAAGTTGGGGTTTGGTGCCAAGCGCAAAATGTTACGAAATAATTTGCAATCTGTTATGGAACGCGATCGCCTGAGCCACTTACTGGAACAATTAAAAATAAATCCCCAAGCCAGAGCCGAAGATATCAGCGTTCAGCAATGGGTAATCCTAGCAAATGAACTGGCAGTAGAGAGTGGGGAGCAGGGAGTAGGAAATAGATGACAAGATAAAATAGATTTTTTCCCATTCCTCAATTCCGCATTGCCCATTGCCCATTCCCAATTCTTATAAAATGCGTTCCTACAGCTTAATTGCCCCTGCTAAAATCAACTTGTATCTGGAAATCATTGGCGAACGCCCCGATGGTTATCATGAGTTAGCCATGATACTTCAAAGTATCGGACTTTCAGATCAAATTGATATGCGTTCCATCAGCACTGACAGCATTCGTGTTCACTGCAACCACCCACAAGTACCGACAGATAAAAGTAATCTGGCATACCGGGCAGCAGAATTAATGGTCAGGCAATTTCCCGAAGCCTTTGCTAAATATGGCGGTGTGGAGATTACCGTCAATAAGCAGATTCCTGTAGCGGCTGGGTTGGCTGGGGGTTCGACGAATGCAGCAGCTGTGTTAGTGGGTATAGATTTACTGTGGAAGTTGGGATTAACTCAGTCTGAATTAGAAGAGTTAGGAGGTACACTCGGTTCTGATGTCCCATTTTGTGTAGCGGGTGGAACTGCGATCGCAACAGGTAGGGGTGAGCAACTTTCTCCCCTGCCGAGTTTAGATAACATATATATAGTATTGGGGAAATACCGCAGTCTGGAAGTTTCCACACCTTGGGCATACAAAACCTATCGGCAGCAGTTTGGTCATTCTTATATTAGAGATACCGATAATTTGGCAGCGCGTGCTAGTGCAGTTCATTCAGGAGCAATAGTAAAAGCTATCTTGCATAAAGATACGAGGGAAATTGCCCAAAAATTGCACAATGATTTAGAGCGTGTGGTATTGCCAGCCTATCCTCAAGTTTTGCAGTTGCGAGAAGTGTTTGCAAATCAGGAAGGCGTTTTAGGAACAATGATGTCCGGTTCTGGCCCAACAGTATTTGCTCTTTTTGAGTCTCAACAGCAGGCAGAACTAGTTTTGCAGCAAGTCAGGGAAGCAATTATTGATGAGGACTTAGAATTGTTTGTAACTCGGACAATTACGCATGGTATTAAAGTGACATCATCTGTTTAAATAATTCTTTTTTGTTAATTAAGGATAATGTCCCAATTAAAAATCTGAAATCCAAAATCGTATGAGTGACCAAAATTTAACGCCACAAACGGATACTAAAATACAGGCGACAGCGAGTCCTTTACGCTGTTTAACTGGGGCGGTTATTTCTGGAGGAATGGGATATGCAATGTATTCGCTGATGATTGCGATCGCTACAAATTTTGCTGCTAAACCTCTCCATTCAATTAATCCATTGGTAATTAAGATTTCTTCTGCTGTTCGGACTCTGGTTGTTGGTGTAGTTGCTTTAGGAAGCGGAATATTTGGTATAGTAGCAATTGGTTTGTTGGCTTTGGGAGTGCAATTATTAATGCAGCAGTTGAGCAAGCAAAAAAGTAGTGAAAACTAGTAATTTGCTTTTAATCAGCAACCTAAAGGTACAAGTTTTTCTAATGCACCATGATTTTTGATCAATTGTAGCTTCGCGTTTTTAGAAGACTGAAAAAGTTGTTGCTGTTTTCTCCAAGTTTTGGGAGAAAGCCCGTGGTGTTGACGAAACTGACGAGAGAAATGACATGTATTTTGATAGCCCAGTGCAATAGCAATCTGGTCGATTGTCTGATTAGTATCTCTAAGTAAAGGACGTGCTGCTGCCATTCGACGCTTAACAATCCAAGCGTTTACAGTTTCTCCTGTTTGTTTGGCTACTCGGTTAGTCAAGTAAGCAGGCGAATAACCAACCGCAAGAGCCACATCAGACAAAGTAATTCCTTGGCGATAATTAGCTTCAATAAAGTCAAAAACCGCTTGCAGTTGGGGAACAGATGGAAAAATTGACTCAGAGTTGAACGATGAAGGTGGTGATTGAGCGGCTTGATGAGAGTTAGTAGCGTACCAATACCTCAAAAAAGCTTGCTTTTCTAATCGGACAGCGATCGCTCTGAGCAAATCTTCTATACTAGAGGGTTTAGTCAGATAATCATCCGCTCCCAACTCCATACCTTTGCGAACATCTGTTTGAGTATTAAGTAGGACAGGGTGAAAAAACCAAATTGTGTAAAGATAAGTAAATACACATAATGTATCTACCACGGTAACAGGTATATGGGCAGCCGTTTAAGGGTAT
>NZ_JACJSH010000146.1:0-3809 GCF_014698055.1 Nostoc sp. FACHB-133 | reverse complement strand
TGTTAATACTGCTTAAAAAGTATAAATAAATTTATACTACTGGGAAAATGATTTAGTGATCGCTTGTTTTTTACTGGATCTGACGAAACCGCATAGCTCCCCTGCTCGTCTTCCCTGACGTTTTAATGTCTGCTCATAACCCGAACGACGTTGAATTTCCAAGCAAAATCGATTAAAACTAGGTGGGTTAATTTTCGGAGATTGGGATTCACAGGCAATTCGGAAAGATTCATAGACCCTGAGTCGCCCTCGTTGTTTAAGGCTTTCGTAGTTCTCACTAATAAATGTAGTCATGAATTCCTGTACCCGCGGGTCTAGTCTTGGCTTGTAATTACCTTTGTTAGTGTTTTTGGGCAATAATCCCACAAAACCATTGCCATAAATTTCAGTTGCTTGTTGATAAGCTTTACGCCAGCGCCGAATTGTGCGGGTAATTCCCACTGGAGGATGGCTAGAAAGGTAAGGCGATAATTGAGTGTAGCGGTGATTAGCTTCTACAATATCTTGCGGTTTCGCGTGACGCAGTAATTCCTCTAGCTGCTGTTGTTTTGCTGTACTTTGAATAGGTGCAACAGTTATTTGACCGTCTTGAATCAGTTTAAAAACTGTAGCATTTGGCAGTTCTACAAACTTACCATCTGTCCTCAGTAATCCTGTTGTCGTTGTTCCTGTGTTTACAACATCCCAGGATTCACCATCCCAAGACAGAGATTTACCGACCGCAATTTCAACGGATTGAAGGTTGCTAGGTATACTACTTGGCTTGACGGATGTTATTCGTTCGTAAGCGAGTGCTATTTCCCGGTTGGCAAAAACTTTTACTTGTTCAGGTTCGGATAATCTAGCTGTATTTAAGTTGACATAGATTTGCTCAGTTGCAATCAAAGTATAAATGTCATCTAAGCTGGCTTTTTGGTATGCGATTTTAATCAAATCCGCTAACAGTATGCCTGGATTTGTTTCTACTATCGCTAATACTTTTCTGGTTACTTGATTATCTATTGCAACTGGTTCTAGATTCAAGTAATCTTCCAACTAGATAAAGTTCTGCTGAAATATCCAGCAAATTAAAGCGCTCGACCACACCCGGAACTCAAGACCAAATTTCTGTGCATAATTTTCTCCTGGTGGACATCGCCAAATACCATTTTCGTCTTGTTGATAGCGGTTTGGGCTTGCAGCAGAAAGTTTTACTAATTCCTGTTCTGATTTACATTCTTCCCAAAACGCTGAGTTATTACTGATAATAAAGAAATCGGGTGTGTATAAATGGCGGTTGTTTCTACCACTTAAAGATTGATAACAAAGTTCAATAGCTAGTGGTTGGTCGTAATATTCCAGAACATCTGGGTTATGTTCAAGTTCGTATATCCTAGCTAATTCGTGCCGATGAGACTCAAAACTTATTGTTACCCCCATTTTTCTGCTAGGGTAGAAGCCAGATACATTTCCTCTGCCACCTTGGACTCGCCGTGATGGTTTTTCTGCACGGATTTGTCTGATTACCTCACTTGCCGATTGACTTAAGTTGAGGCTTTTACACCAGTTGCCAAATTCTTGAGAGTTCATCATGAATTCGACCTCAACTTTCAAATGAGTCAGTTGCTTAATTCTGATTCTAAATTTATCTAAACACAGGTGGTGATTTGCTAATATATATTGATTTAAAACTTTAAGGTTGCTTATGTAAGTACAACTAGTGGACAACTTTCAGCTGATTTTTCAACTTGGTGACAATTTATGCCTTGATTTTTGACTTTGAGACAATTTTTGGCTGTATTCATTTTATGGCATCAGAAATTTTCCTACGATAGTATCAGTGTTTCGCCTTCGAGGCGGACAACTTATGCCTTGTATACTGGACACATTGTGCCTAAAGTCACATATCTTCAAGTCGGAAGTCGGAGGTCGGAAGTCGGAAGTAAGAATATGAAAGTGGAGTAAGTGCAGTTGTGGATAAAAGCATTACTATTACTGACAGGACTAAAGCGTTTGCAATTAGAATTATCAAAGCTTGTAGCTTTCTTGATGAAAAACCAGGTATTTGTCGCACGCTATCAAAGCAACTGTTGCGTTCTGGTACGAGTATTGGTGCTAACGTACATGAATCTCGTTCGGCTCAGTCTAATAAAGACTTTCTGCACAAAATGGAAATTGCTTTGAAAGAGGCACGCGAAACTGAGTATTGGCTAGAAATTTTAATTGAATCTGAAGTTGTTGATAAATCTAAATTTGACCCATTACTTAGAGAAGCTGATGAAATAGTCAAGATACTCGTTGCCTCTACACGCAAAATTAAAGAGAGATTAAGTGGCAATAAATTTCGCAGTAAGAAGATAGTGGTTGCAAGAGATAAGCACTCAGAATTTACACCACCGTGAACTCGAAAGCGATGCCCCTAGTTAGGTTACACATTCTTACTTCCGACTTCCGACCTCCGACTTCCGACTTCCGACTTAAAAAAGATGCTTTATTACAAACTAGTAGGACATACCCCTGTTGCTGTTAATTCATTGTCAGAGTGGCAAGATTATCTACACTCAGTACAAGATTCAGGACAACATCTAGTTGCCGAAACTATAGTTGGAGATGCCAAAGTATCAACTAGTTTTTCGGGATTCGATCTCACTTTTGGAGACCCCCCGTTGCTTTTTGAAACAATGGTTTTAGGTGGTCCTCATCACGGGAGAATGCAGCGTTATTCTACATGGGAGCAAGCACGCTTCGGTCACGATCATACCGTCGTAGAAATCATGACTACCTCACCACCAGATGAGTAGATCAACAGAAAGTTATACTTAATAGTTAGCAAGTAATAATTTACACTTAAATGAATGAACTACAGCGCAGATTCTTTACCTGAGATCAAACTCATTCCCCTTAACCAGGAAGCTCTACATTTCACACAGCTAAGAGAAACTCGAAGACCACCCACTGATATCCGGTGGGTAAAAGTACTGGAGTTTTTACGCAGCACCAATCTTGCGCCTAACAGTCGCAAAATGTACGAACGTGAACTGAAGCGGTTTTTGATTTGGAGTGAGCTACACTATCATGAGCTACGCCCGCGTCACTTCGCACTATATAAAGAGTATCTGCGGGATGAACTGCGGACTGATGCAGGTAAACCGCTTTCAAAAAGCAGCATCAATGCCGGAGTTGCTGCACTCAAAAGCTTTTTTAAATGGATGTGCTATACGTATCCTGACATTATTGCTACTAATCCCACACTGGGGATTAAACTGGAAAAAGTACCTCTGCCACCAGCCCAGAGTTTAACGACTCAACAGATGGAGCAAGTATGGTCAGCATTAGAGTTATTGGGAGAAACAAAGCAACGGGATACAGCACTCGTTCACATTCTCAGTCATGGACTCCGGGCAGGGGAAGTTGTACAGCTAAATGTTGGATCTTTTGATGGCAAGCTGCTGTTTTTACCAGACACCAAAACCAATGAACCACGCTTAGTTCCACTACGAAAAGAGAGTCGGGAAGTTTTGGCAGAGTATTTGCAATTGCGCCAACAGCAAGGAGAGGTCTTAAACAGCCTTAGCCCACTGATGATTTCACACCATGCTTCATACAAAGGTGAACGCTTGAGTTATCACGGTATTTACTTCGCTGTGGAAAAAATCGGTGAAATAGCTCACATTGAGAATTTGCACCCTCACTCCTTTCGTCACACCTACGCCACTGACTTATTGCTATGGGAGCTATGCGGTTTCGTCAGATCCAGTAAAAAACAAGCGATCACTAAATCATTTTCCCAGTAGTATAAATTTATTTATACTTTTTAAGCAGTATTAACA
>NZ_JACJSH010000145.1:0-4179 GCF_014698055.1 Nostoc sp. FACHB-133 | reverse complement strand
CGAGTTCTGTCAAAGAGATTGTTGTAGTGACCCATGCTACGAAGCGGTCTTTCTTGACCAAGGTTGGGACGGTCTACTACTATTTCTAAGATACAAGGTTGGGGAGCCACTGCGTTGCGCGGGTTTCTCGCGTTGTAGCAAGTGGCGTTGGAGGATTTGCGAAAGCCAACATTCTTATATATATATGTTGGGTTGCGCTCCGCTTCACCCAACCTACATCTAATGCACTATTTTAGTCTTGCCACGCTACTACTTTCTAAAAGAATTGAGCAACCTTAAATTTTTCTAAAAGGTTTTTCTAAACTTGCTACTAATTTAACTCCAAATTCTTCCTCAAACACTCCTTTTTTATAATCTAAACTCCAAAGTTCTAAAGCACAGTCATCATCAGCTTGAGATGGAAAAATTAGCAGGTTTACCTGTCGAAGTTGTTGATAATACTCACAATGCACTTGAGATATCGCCCCAATTTGTCGTCTATCTAGTGCCACCGCTAATCTTAGAATTGCACTCAATTGACTAACCATTTGGCACTGCTCTTTAGTCAACAGACTCTGGTAAATTTCATGTTTTTTCTTGGGCGGCGATTTGCGATGATAACGTGCTAAGTTGGCTATGATTTCAATCTCGGTTTCTGTATAACCAAGTAATTCACCATTGCGAATTAGATAATAAGAGTGCTTGTGGTGAGACGAATGACTGATATAATGACCGCAATTGTGTAATATTGCAGCGGCCCATAGCAGTTGTCGCTCGTCAGATCCCCAGTGATGTAACGTACCTTGAGTTTGATCAAATAAACTCTCGGCAAATCTGGCGACGCGATCGCTATACTCTAAGTTAACGTGGTATTTATTAGCGATTTTTAAAACATTCCGTTCTCGAACTGAACTTTGGTAACGCAGCTTATCTTCAATTAAGCCGTGGGCTAACATCCAGTCTACGATTACGCCTTCCCGCAGAGAACGCTCACAAATTGTGATCGATTCACTGCCTAAAAGGGTCATCGCTTCCTGTAATATTACTGCACCAGCCAGTATAACTTCAGACCGCTTGTCTGGCATTCCCGGAATCGCAGACTTTTCGGAATTACTCAGTTTCCGCAAGCGATTTACCAACTCTCGCAAGTCTTTAAGACTAAACTGATAGCCATTGAGAGTGGAAGGAATAACACCTGACTTTTCTCGTGCATGAATCATCGCTAGGGTTTCAATCGTGCCAGATGTACCCACCAAACGGGGAGATTCCCCAAACTGGAAATTTGCTAATACCTCATCCACGGAACGTTCTAACATACCGCGTGTATAGGATTGCAAATATACAAACTCTGTGTTGCTGATGGGATCGGTAGTGATTAACTCGCTAGTGAGTCGCACTGCACCAATTTTTGTACTGGTGAGAGTGCGCGGTTCTTGACTATCACCCAAAATTAATTCTGTAGAACCACCGCCAATATCAACAATGATATGGGGTTGGTTGTGAAATTCCATCCCCGAAAGCACACCAAGGTAGATTCGTCGCGCTTCTTCTTGACCAGAAATCAAGTTAACGCTTAAACCCAATTCCTTTTCTACTCTGTGCAAAAAATCTTTACCATTGGGGGCTTCGCGCACGGCACTAGTCGCCACAGCAATGATTGTTTCAGCGTCGATGGTTTTGGCAACTTCTTGGAAGCGTCCTAAAGCAGCGATCGCCTTTTTAATGATCTCTGGTTTGAGTTCTCCAGTGGTAAGATTGCGATCGCCAAGTCTCACAGTTTCTTTTTCTCTGGCGATAATGCTAAAGGCTGGTAGCGTGGGGTCAATTTTAACTACTACCATGTGTAGAGAATTTGTTCCCAGGTCAATGGCAGCAATAATCCGATGTTGGTTAGGTGGTTGAGTTGCAGAACTCTCCCAGCTAGCCGAAACTAAATTCTGCATCTAGTTTTCTCTCTTTATAAGAAATGATGGCAAACGGTGGTATGTCGGGGTAGCTGGCACTGATATTTATTGCAACGTACTTACTCAAACTGAA
Source organism: Nostoc sp. FACHB-133 (assembly GCF_014698055.1). NCBI lineage: Bacteria > Bacillati > Cyanobacteriota > Cyanophyceae > Nostocales > Nostocaceae > Nostoc > Nostoc sp. FACHB-133. Next base: position 2,163 of record NZ_JACJSH010000145.1, on the reverse strand, counting down.
TGCTGAGTAAATTAAAAAATACTCAGCACTCGCAACTCAGTTTCGTCGAGGGCAACTGAGCTAAGTATATTCACCCTAATGCGTCTAACGCTAGCGACTATTAAAAGATATTTAAAGTTGCCACTTTGGGTGATGTTTTTACAAATAACAAATAACGTTATTCTATAGATGTAAAGATGTGTGAATTCATCTATCTAAAGTTATTTGTTGATTTCTATGTTAACGATGCCAGAACGCCCCCAGTTACCAGTTTGGCTTGTAATTATCCGGCTTTTACGCTGGCATAAACCAGAAGGACGGTTAATTTTAATGATTCCTGCTCTTTGGGCAGTGTTTTTAGCAGCTTCTGGGAAACCGCCTTTACCTCTGGTTGGTGTAATTATATTGGGTACTCTGGCCACAAGTGCGGCGGGATGTGTTGTCAATGATTTATGGGATCGGGATATCGATCCAGAAGTGGAGAGAACACGCGATCGCCCCCTCGCTTCTCGCGCTTTATCTGTGAAAGTTGGGATTGTAGTTGCGATCGTATCACTAGTATGTGCAGCTATCCTGGCCCTTTACCTTAACCCCCTAAGTTTCTGGTTATGTGTGGCAGCAGTGCCCGTAATTGTCCTTTATCCAGGCGCAAAGCGAGTGTTTCCTGTGCCGCAACTGGTACTTTCAATCGCTTGGGGTTTTGGGGTGTTGATTAGCTGGAGTGCAGTTACTCAAACCATCACTCAACCAACTTGGTTACTTTGGGGCGCGACTGTACTGTGGACATTGGGATTTGATACAGTTTATGCCATGAGCGACAAGGAAGACGATCGCCGCATTGGTGTTAATTCAAGTGCCCTATTTTTTGGGAATTATGCCCCTGTAGCAATTGGAATTTTCTTTGCTGGCACAATCTTGTTATTGGCTTGGTTAGGTTTACTCATAAATCTGCACTTAGCCTTCTGGATTAGCCTTGCAGTTGCTACTATGGGATGGGTTTGGCAATCTCTGCGATTAAGACAGCGAGATTTACCTAATTCTGTTTATGGTAAGATGTTCCGGCAAAACGTGTGGATTGGTTTTATTTTACTTGTTGGGATGATCGCTGGATCTTTTTAATCAGTAAAAAGGGAATTTTCATAACTTTGATTATGGGATTTTTCCTTGAAGCGTACTTCGAAGTCGAAGCAACTGCGTGTCTATAAAGTTAGACAAAAATAAATATTTATGAGTTTTTCTATGAGTAAATTCTTTGATTCGTTTAGTTCATTAATTCAGTATATGCGTACTTGGGCAGCAATAAGTCTGCTCTGTTTAGTTGTCGCCTGGTCATTTCCTGTACAAGCTGCTAGCCGGATTGATCCGCAACTAGAACAGCAAGTCTTACAAATTATCCGCGAACATCCACAGGCAATTATTGAATCTGTTCAAGTTTATCAGCAGCAGCAACAACAAAAGCTCAAGCAAGCACAGCAAGCATTTTTACAAGATTTAAAGACGAATCCTCAAACAGTGATTGGTGAGTCTCCCACCACAGGTTCAACTAAATCAAAAACTGTGCTAATAGAATTTTCCGATTTTCAATGTCCCTACTGTGCCGAGGCGCATAAAACATTGAAACAATTGTTAGCAAAGTATCCAGATAAGGTAAAATTAGTTTATAAGAATTTACCACTAATTTCAATTCATGCTGAAGCATTACCATCTGCGAAAGCAGCTTGGGCAGCATATCAACAGGGCAAATTTTGGGAATATCATGATGCGCTATTTACTAATCAAAAGCAACTAGGTGAAGCGTTATATTTAGATATTGCTAAAAAGCTGAATCTAGATTTAAGTAAATTTAAACGCGATCTTACTCTTGCTACTCCCGCAATTACAAAAGATATCCAATTAGCAGAGAAGTTGGGTGTTTCCGGCACACCTTTCTTTGTCATTAATAGTCCAACTTTTTCAGGAGTTCCACAGCTAGCGGATATCGAAAATATATTGATTGGTGCTAAGTAAATGAGTGTGTTTGAAAATAACCTGTCACTGTTTAAGTAACTAGTGGCGTGTCAAGGCTAAAATAGTGCATTAAACGTAGCGACTGTCTTAAAAGTCAAGCGATCGTGAACAAAAAACCGGGACTGTGAACATTGACGCAACAGGGGAACGCTGCGCTAGATTCGGTGGTGGCTGGTA
>NZ_JACJSH010000144.1:0-4698 GCF_014698055.1 Nostoc sp. FACHB-133 | reverse complement strand
CGAGTTCTGTCAAAGAGATTGTTGTAGTGACCCATGCTACGAAGCGGTCTTTCTTGACCAAGGTTGGGACGGTCTACTACTATTTCTAAGATACAAGGTTGGGTGAAGCGGAGCGCAACCCAACATATATCAGAATGTTGGGTTACGCAAAGCCTCCACCCAACCTACAATTTTTTGCTTTAATTCAACAACACCAAAAATAAAATTACCGTAGTGGTATCGCAAGACCAAAATAGTGTAATAGCTAAAAGCACGTAATAAGTATTTAACCCCAAAAATTTATAACATAGCCTCTAAGCAATATGAATGAATGGTACAAAGAAGACCTCGCGTTTATTCATGATGACGGTTTCCGTGACTTCGCTCTCAAATCCGCTCCCGGCATTTTAGAAATCCTCGCTCAAAACAAAATACATGATGGACTAGTGGTTGACTTGGGTTGTGGTAGCGGATTATGGGCAAAAGAACTTACTAAGTCTCATTATCGTGTTCTCGGAGTTGATATTTCTGAGTCGATGATTAATATTGCACGAACAAGAGTCCCAGATGCCGAATTTCGGATCGATTCACTATTCAAAACAGAGATTCCGCCATGCAATGCTGTCACCTCCATTAGTGAATGTATCAGCTACCTGTTTGATCGAGACAACGATCGCCAAATTCTTGTTCAGCTTTTCTGGCGCATATATAATGCCTTAACTCCTGGGGGTGTATTCATCTTCGACATTGCCGAAAAAGGACAAGTTGCACAAGGTACTACAACTAAGGGTTTCACTGAAGGAGAAAGCTGGGTAGTATTAGTTGAAAAATCGGAAGATCGAGAGCAAATGATTTTGACACGCCGAATTATTAGCTTCCGTAAGATGGGGGAACACTACAGACGATCTGACGAAGTACACCACGTGCGATTATACGAAGCAACAGCTATTGCAAGTGACCTCTCTGGCGTTGGCTTCCAAGTTGAAACAACTCGTAGTTATGGGCAATACCTTCTGCCGGAGGGCTATGTAGCATTTATTGCACGCAAACCAAGATCATAAATACCTAAATCTAATCTAATATCTAATTTTTTTGTTATGGTGATCCCAAAAGAATTGTTAAGTACTTACGAGGTTCAATAGAATGACTAATCGATTCATTCGTATCTTTAAATACAAGTATTTACAAGTAATTTATTTATAAAGTGTATCTATTTAGGTTGAGCAATACGCGCTTCAATATCTTCCAATGTTTGTAACAATAGACTCCTTGCCTGCAATTGCCAACCCCATCTTTGAATTCTGTAAGCTGATACAGTACCAACTATAGCTGCTAACAAACAGATAGGTTGATTTAAAGAAATTCCAAATAACAAACCCAATCCAGCAATTCCCCAAAATGGTAAGGCTACTGTTTGTCTTTGCTCTTCCACAATTTGAGTAATTATATTAGAAGATTTCTTGTTAACTAATAATGCTTCTTTGACTTGTCGCTGTTCGGCTGCCGAGACTGATAAACCTATTTTACGGCGTAGTTTTTCGATTTTGCGGGCATCAGTACTGTACTCAGTTAACTCATCTTCTGCCATTTTTAGTAGTCGTTCTAATTGCGCCATTGTGTATTGCATCCGGTATTTTGATAAAGCTATTAACCTAAATAATTGTTAACTTTTATTGACTATAAAGTTGTATTTAATCGCCAAATTTAAAGTTACACGACAGAATGAAAAATCTAAAATTAAAGATGGGAAAAATATACTAAAGGTTACGCACTTACAAATTGAGTATAAATTTAAAAGGTAATTATGACTACAATATCTAAAAGCACTTTATCTCCATCTGCTCAAGAGCGATCGCTCATCTTATGGTTTGATGAAGTTGGAATTGCTGATATACCGTTAGTTGGTGGTAAAAATGCCTCACTGGGCGAAATGATTCAACAGCTAACGCCTAAAGGGATTAACGTTCCTACCGGATTCGCCACCACTGCTTACGCCTATCGTCATTTCATCAAATCAGCAGGTTTAGAAGCAAAGCTACGCAAACTCTTTGCTGACTTGGATGTTGAAGATGTCAAAAATTTACGAGAACGGGGGAAAAAAGCGCGATCGCTATTAATCCACACTCCATTTCCTGTAGAGTTGCGAGAGGCGATCGCTACAGCCTACCAAAGTCTTTGTGAAATATACCATACAGAGACAGATGTTGCAGTCCGTTCTAGCGCCACTGCTGAAGACCTTCCTGATGCTAGTTTTGCTGGACAGCAAGAAACTTACCTCAACGTTGTCGGTGTGGAAGGAGTTTTAGCAGCTTGTCACAAGTGCTTTGCTTCCATATTTACCGATCGCGCCATTTCTTATCGCCACACCAAGGGATTTGACCACTTTAGCATTGCTCTGGCTGTGGGTGTGCAAAAAATGGTGCGCTCTGACTTAGCAACCTCTGGGGTAATGTTCTCCATTGACACAGAAACCGGATTTAAGGATGCAGCACTAATTACAGCCGCCTACGGTTTAGGTGAAAACGTTGTTCAGGGGTCTGTCAATCCTGATGAATACTGTGTTTTTAAACCAACTTTAAAAGCTGGTTTTCGCCCGATTATCGATAAAAAATTGGGCAGTAAAGAACTGAAAATGATTTATGATGACGGCTCCAAATTTACGAAAAATGTTTCGGTTTCCGCCAGCGAAAGAGGTAAATTTGCCCTGAGTGATGAAGAGATTTTACAACTAGGAAGTTGGGCGTGTTTAATTGAAGATCATTATTCTCAAGTCCACGGTATATCCACTCCAATGGATATCGAGTGGGCAAAAGATGGCATTACTAATCAACTTTTTATTGTGCAAGCGCGTCCCGAAACCGTCCAGTCGCAGAAGACAGGAAATGTGCTGCGGAGTTATCGGTTGGTATTGGGGAACAGGGAAAAATCTTCCCACTCGTCACTCCATGATTCCCAATCGCCTATTCCCCTGGTTACCGGAAGTGCAATTGGAGAAGCTATTAGTCAAGGGAAAGCCCGCCTAATTTTAGATGTTCAGAAACTCGAACAGTTTCAAGTTGGGGAAGTTTTGGTGACAGAAAGAACCGATCCCGATTGGGAACCGATTATGAAACGCGCCAGTGCAATTGTCACCAATTCTGGTGGTAGAACGTGTCATGCAGCAATCATTGCGCGAGAATTGGGTGTCCCTGCGATCGTGGGATGTGGCAATGCTACAGAAATCTTAAAACCTGGTCAAGAGGTAACAATTTCTTGCGCCGAAGGGGAAGAAGGAAAAGTTTATGCAGGCTTATTGCCTTTTGAAGTGGAAGAAGTTGCTTTAGAGAACTTACCGCGTACTCATACTCAAATTTTAATGAATGTAGGTAATCCTCAAGAGGCATTAAGTTTATCGGCAATTCCTAACGATGGCGTAGGTTTAGCAAGAACAGAATTTATCATTGCCAACCAAATCCAAATTCATCCAATGGCATTGATTCATTATGAATTGTTAAAAGATGAATTTGTCAAAGCTAAAATTGCTGAGATTACCTCACTTTATGACGATAAACCTCAATATTTTGTAGATAAATTAGCTCAAGGGATAGGTAGAATTGCCGCAGCATTCTATCCTAAACCAGTGATTGTGCGAATGTCAGATTTCAAAAGTAATGAATATGCGAATTTGTTAGGTGGGCGACAGTTTGAACCCCATGAAGAAAATCCAATGCTGGGTTGGCGAGGAGCGGCACGTTACTATGATGAAGGTTACAGAGAAGCTTTTGCCCTAGAATGTCATGCCCTCAAACGGGTACGGGAAGAGATGGGTTTAACGAACGTTATTCCGATGATTCCTTTTTGTCGCACTCCTGATGAAGGGCGGTTGGTTTTAGCAGAGATGGCAAAAAATGATTTAAAGCAGGGCGTTAACGGGTTGCAGGTTTATGTGATGTGTGAGTTGCCCAGTAATGTGATTCTGGCTGAAGAATTTGCTGAGGTCTTTGATGGCTTCTCCATTGGTTCTAATGATTTAACTCAACTGACACTAGGGATAGATAGGGATTCGGCGTTGGTAGCGAGATTGTTTGATGAACGTAGTCCAGCTGTCAAACGAATGGTAAAAATGGCCATAGAAGCGGCGAAAAAATGCGATCGCAAAATCGGCATTTGTGGACAAGCACCCAGTGATTACCCAGAATTTGCTCAGTTTTTGGTTGAACAGGGAATTGATTCCATCAGTCTGAATCCAGATTCGGTTTTAAAGACAATGCTAGAAGTAGCAAAAGCCGAGGGTACTAATTCATAATTCGAGTAATTTATGCCAGCTAGAGACCGTTACCATGAGAACTTAAAGAATGCACTGATCAAAGATGCCTGGACGATTACCGACGATCCCTTTCATCTAAAGTGGGGAAAAAAGGATCTTTACGTGGATTTGGCAGCCGAAAAGTTACTCATAGCAGAAAAAGGAACGCAGAAAATTGCTGTTGAAATCAAGACCTTCAGTGGTGAATCGGAAGTGGCAGACCTCGAACAGGCAATTGGTCAGTACTTTACTTACCTTGCTGTAATGTCCCGCAATTATCCAGATAGGGTTTTGTATATTGCTGTTCATGAGGATATTTTTACCGACATTTTTGATACTGCTGGCGAAATATTGCTTAACAAATAAGTTGGCTCCATCAAGAGTTATTTAGGATCTAAAAAGCGATCGCTTGAGGTATGATTCGATGTCACTGA
>NZ_JACJSH010000143.1:0-4749 GCF_014698055.1 Nostoc sp. FACHB-133 | reverse complement strand
TGTTAATACTGCTTAAAAAGTATAAATAAATTTATACTACTGGGAAAATGATTTAGTGATCGCTTGTTTTTTACTGGATCTGACGAAACCGCATAGCTCCCGGTAACAGGTAAGCTGCTAGAATCCCAAGATTTGCATGAAGTAGCAGTGGGGTTAATTGCTGCCACTGGCCGCCGCCCTCATGAAATTCTGGCTCGTGCTAAGTTCGCACCTGTTGAGGGTCAAAGCTATCAGGTTATGTTTACCGGACAAGGTAAAAAGCGCGGCGATAAGCCAGTATTCCCCATCGCTACCCTTTACCCTGCTAGTTACGTCATTGAGCGATTGAACTGGTTAAGAAAGGAGCCAACAACTAAAGCACTCTTGGCAGAGGTGGCTAACGAGAATCCTACAGACCTTTCAGCCCAAAACCGTGCTATTGATAGCCGCCGTAACGGTTCGCTTAATCGGGTAGTTCGTGGTTATTTTGGGGACAAGGGAGATAAGGCCCCAATTCTGAATTTTCGACACGGGGAAGAACAAGACAACTGCAAAGCATTACGAGCCGCATATTTAGCACTGGCTACAGAAAGAGATTGCCAGGGTTCAACGGGTTCTAAAATGCTACACGCCGCTAGGTTAGCCGGTCACTTTGTTAAGGATGCTCCCACTGACCGAGATTTACAAAATCTTGTAACCACCTTGGGGTATGCCGATTACTACCTTACAAAGCCTGTAGGCTTTCCCGATGCACCAGAGAAAGAAAAACTTTCAAACGTTCGGGTTAGTTCAAGAGATTTAGAAGCTATTCGCCACTTGCAAGAGGAGTTAAATTTACCCAACCAGCAATCAGCTATTACCTACTTGCTTGAGTCATTTAACAATCGATTGGACACTGCAAAGCAATTACAGTCAGCACAGCAAAAATTAGCCCAATTAGAAACAGAGATTAAAGAGTTACGCCAAAGTAATAACCAGTTAGAAGATATCAATAACCAATTAGATATAGCCAACAAACAATTACAAGAGGAGAAAGCAGCAATGGAAAGCACGGCATCGCAACCCCAAACAGTTACTCTAAATGTCACCGAGTTAGATTCTTGGCTAGAACAGAAAGTTATTGAAGTGGTGAACAAGGTAACTAAAGGGCAAGGTATCGCCCCCGCCGCCAAGTCTATCCCTGCTAAGGTCGCACCCATCAAAGAAGAGATTGACTGGCAAGCCAAGACTGATGCTGAGGTGTGGGGGAGCAAAGCACCGGGGGCAGGTATAGAAAAAATCCGCAGGTCTTATCAGGCAATTTGTTTGTATAACGATACTGTGGCAACTGGAGAGGGCGATCGCCTAGCAATTACTAACCAAGTTTTGAGGGATTTATCAGGCTGTAACGGTTTACTAGTACGCGATTGGATTGAAGCCCATAAGGATGAAGTGATTAGCCATAACGCGAAATTCGGTATGGAGAACAAGAAAGACCCCAGTAACCCTGCCAGCTATGCCAACAAGGGCAAGGACACAGATAAAATTCTGTTGTTGATAAATGAAGAATTTCTAAGTGGTGAAGGCTTTAAGTCAGGGAGAAATTAAAGTTATTTTTTCCCTTACAAACTAATTACATAATCACCACTAAGTTTATGTAATTAGTGGATTTTAAATAACAAAATTGTATGCCAAACTACATTTTCTCCAGACTATGCCTAGACTAAGCTTGGACTAAGCCTAGACTAAGCCTAAACTAAGCGCTCTTAATCAGTTTTTGAAGAAAGAAAGTTTCCTAAACTAAGCTTGGACTAAGCCTAGACTAAGCCACAACTTAGCGCTCTTAATCACTATTTTTTGCTGTCAACAATTCTTCGATTAAAGAATAAAATAACCGTAACTTACTATGGTTATTTTGGGTTATTTTCATTTCAGCCATTTTCGCAGAGCATTTAAAACGAAAAAATGATTTATTCGGGTCAAAAATTATTTTAGTAGAGAAAGATGCCGGAGGAGATCGCGGCGGAGTCCCAATTAGATGAGGCGATTTTATTTGCGGTCAGAAATTGAAACTCTAAAAGTTATGCTAATTTTTCAGATATTAAAACTGAAGTTGGCAAGCGATCGCTATGGCTATCAGCCAAAGAAGGAGCGCGGTTATAAGAGTTATGCCACAGAAAAATAATAAGCCTAACTATTGGGGCGATGATGTAACCTCCTTCTTCAGGATGTCGTTTTACCTGTGTAGTATGGTCTTAATGCTTACTGTGAGACTGTTTCACCTGGATGTCGTCAAAGAAGTATTTCCCGACATTCAACATAAGAATAGCTTACGGTATAAAGATTTCATTTCACCACTACTTGCATATCACTACCATACGTCAAAGCTTATAGCTTATAACCATGTATGTCTAAAATTTGAATGGCAGTTTCAGCATATTGTTGAACTATTGGCAGATGTTGAAACTGGTATGCGATTTCAATAACTTCTTGCGCCAGAATAATTGATTTTTCTTTTTCGGGTTTACTTTCTAAATAAAAAATGCTGAGATTAATCAGTGTCTTCGCTACGTGGGGCAGAAAGGTACTGGGGTTCTCTGTCGCTAACTCTAGAACTCATCCCTATTTCCTACCCTACCGAATACATCGGATATGGGGAGTAGTTTCTGGTGGTAAACCAAGTTGGGAGCGTAATTCTTTGTCGTATTCTGCTTCCTCCCAATTTTTGGCAAATTTAACTTGCTCAGGAGTTATGTTTTGGACACTGCTGAGGTTGGCACCGCCGAGGTCGGCACCGCCGAGGTAGGCACGGCTGAGGTCGGCACGGCTGAGGTTGGCACCACTGAGGTTGGCACTACTGAGGTTGGCACCACTGAGGTTGGCACCACTGAGGTTGGCACCCCTGAAGTTGGCATTCCAGAGGTTGGCACCACTGAGGTTGGCCTTCCAGAGGTAGGCATCCCAGAGGTAGGCATCCCTGAAGTTGGCATTCCGGAGGTAGGCACGGCTAAGGTTGGCACCGATGAGGTTGGCATCCCTGAAGTTGGCACCTCTGAGGTTGCTTTTTCTGAAATCAAGCTGGTATTTTTCACCTTGGTTATAGCTTTTAGCCCGTCTAGAGATAACAGTCAAAACCGCTTGAATATCGATTCTAATAGGAGGAATATCTTTTTGACTCTCTGTTGCAGGTGGGTGATCATCTTGCTGATAAACGTTTAGCAGAATTAACCTTTGCGGCTGGTTTTTTATATTTTCTGCTTTCTCTGTAGGTGGATAAGGTGCGAGAGAGCGCACATAAGCAGTTAAAATTTCCATTACCTGCCAGTAGTCCTTATCAGAATCTTTGGAAATTCTCTCAAGAGCATAAATTGCCCCCAAACGAACGTGAATATTTTCACTCCCTAACTGTTCAGTTGCCTTAGCAAAGCGTTCTGTGACTTGCTTTTCTTGTGTGACTTTGAGATTTTGATAGGAAAAATAAGCAGTTACAAAGAAAAAGAGTCCACCGATTGCTTGAATCAAAGTGCTACGGTTTGCATTCTCAAGTGTTCCACGATCTTTGGCATCAGTAATATTGTTAACTTGCAATTGCGGAACCTTCCAAATCAACCCAATAAGGATGACAGCAATAACACTAATTGTTAAAAAAAATTGGGGACGATATATAAAAATGAAGGTTTTCAGTTTATAAATCTCATCAATTAATAATGATAAATTTCCTAAACGATTAAAGCGTCTCATAAGCGTCTGCTAAAACGAATATGCTTATACTGCCAAACACTTATCTTGCTTAACTTCTATCAAAAGCTTTATTGAACTTTTCGATTGATAGATTTATCCGCTTCATGTTGCCACTAACCACTTCTGCATCAGGGAGCGGTTTATCAGTTCCTAACCACCCCGACCCGACCCCACACCCAGCCCACCCCGGCCGCCACCCACCCCGCCGACATATCCCCAGAAGCGATCGCATTTACCCAGAGTGCGATCGCACCTGCGGAAAACAGTGCAATTTTACTACTCGAATATGTATCAATAAAACTTATGATAGATACGATTTAAATCAATAAATGTGATGCTTGAGAACCATAGAGAACTCCCATGCAAAAACGATAAAACCATTGCAGATGCTGATTAACCAAGTAACTTGTGATAACTTGGCAAACTGTGAGATTGGTTGGGCACATCCTGTTATACATCCTGTGAGATGCTGTTTTCCTAACAGGATGTATAACCCTTGTATAGCAAGCTTTGTATGTGCTGGTAGACGCGGGACAAAAACAAACTGTGATAAAGCGCGGGTCATCCTGTTATAATAACTTGATGAATCCTGATATAACAAGATGATGGTATAACAAGTACGTCTGTTAAGTGGATTAACAGTCAACAGAGTTCTACTAATATCTAAAGTAAGTATATTAGCACGCAAAATCCCCCTTTTCACAGAAAAAATGAGCTAATTTCAAAAATTTGATACCTGTATATTGTCAGTACCATCAACTGGGCAAACGCCATAGCCAATGGCAGTAACCTGTTACCATTCTCTGAACAAAATAGATGCAGTATGTCACCGAAAAGCCAACTCATTTGCTCCCGCCGCCTGTATTAAGAGCGGCGGCAAGCAAAAGAAAGGTGCTGTGCTAGCGCTATGTTCGGCTTTGTAGACCCTCTATCCGCTCCAATATCCGCCAGATGTGCTAGACTTCATATCAGCCTATCTACGCCCTCATCCGCTACTCTTCGGTTACTGGACTTCACAATCTGAAGCAGTGCTAAATGTAATCACTAAAA
>NZ_JACJSH010000142.1:0-4760 GCF_014698055.1 Nostoc sp. FACHB-133 | reverse complement strand
TGCAAATAATGTGGTTTTGAGACCCCCCTTATTTGCAGTTAATGTGGTTTCAAAATCGCCTTGTTTGCGGTTTGAAGCGTTTATGTTTGCAGTTCGCTACAGCTAGGGGATAAATTCTGTTTCAAAGCAGCCCATCAAGTTACTGTTCAATAGAATTGATCTGAACGTACAGAAAAATCAGAATCTACTGACCATGAACATCAAAGATAAACTCATTTGTGCCTCCTATATCCTCATTGCGTTGGCGGCATTACCAGCGACTTGGCTCAACAATCTTGCATTCATGACCCAGCCTAGTAATGCTTATTTCGCGGACTTTTTTCGTGCAGCCTACGTCAATGCTGCTGCTGCGTCTCTCACCAACGACTTGATTTTGGTTAGCTTGGCAACGTGTATATTTATGGCGATTGAGGGAAAACGTGTCGGTATTCGATATTTCTGGTTGTATATTATTATGTCAGCCATTATTGCTGTTAGTGTTATGTTCCCACTATTTCTGCTCGCTAGACACATCAAGATCGCCAAAGAAATTTCTCTCCAGAGCGTTCCTAAAGCTGCTTAAAGAGTAGTTATTGATTAACCCTCTTTTATCACTTCTGCCAGAGAATAATCTATAATCCTTACATAATAAGACTTTTGCGATTCTTGTTCCTGTACAATTACTTCCTGTTCCTCAGTATCTATTGTGGTAATAAATCCCACATTGCCATTAAAAACTTCCCGTTGGTAGTCGTTGGTGAGTTGGATAATGCGATCGCCTGTTCTAAAAATAGTTCCACCCCTGGTTACTTCAATTTTTTCAGGGCTAGGGGGATTAATCAATTGTTGCAATACATGATTGAGATTGCGTGTACCGACTAATCCCCGTGACATGGGGGAAAGCACTTGGACATCAGTAGCAGGGTTAAAACCAAGTCCTGGAATCAAATCTGTAATCAACTCGCTAATTGCTTGTACCCTATGTTCTGGCTCAAACCCGCCACCATGCCACAGACAATCAGATTGGGGTGTTACACGATTCGAGATATCTAGACTTATAGGTATCTTTATGCCTATCAGATTGGGGTGTTACACGATTCGAGATATCTAGACTTATAGGTATCTTTATGCCTAGATATCTTTTGGTATTGATATCTAAATATCTAGACAGTTAGAGTTAATATTTGTATGCTCTGGTATATCGAATTGGGGGTTTAACCCATGCGAACCTGCTCATGCATCTCCCTCTCCGGTGGACAGGGGAAAACAACCACTATCTTCTTTACCTCACTGCTACTAGCACGACTTGGCTTACGAGTGTTGACTATCGACGCAGATCCACAAGCAAATCTGACTTTTTATTTAAATCACGAGGTAGACCCAAACCAGCCGAGCTTATTTGAAGTGCTAACTGGGCAAGTGACAACAGAAGATGGTATTTACCCTACCATCCATGAAAATCTATTTCTGATCCCAGCAGATAGGGGACTGTTTAAGGTTTCAGATTTCCTCAGTAGCAGTGGTACGGGAGCATTTATCCTCAAACTACGCCTCAAATCTGTAGCCAATATCTTTGATTATGTCCTGATTGACGTGCAACCATCACGCTCCCAACTATGCCTAACAGCGGTGGGAACGTCTGATTATGTCATCATCCCCGTCGAAGCCAACGTTAAGGGAACCAACAGCTTAATTGATACCCTGAGCTTCTTAACAGAACAATCCAACTTGATGGCATTTACAGGGAGAGTATTAGGGATAGTTCCTTTTCGCGATCGCTGGGTAGGAAATACCCAAACCTTAGAAGGCAGGCAAAATATTGAAGCGATGCGAGAGTTTGCTCAAGACATTCCAATTTTACCGAGCATCCGCGAGTCTGAGAAGTTTAAGAGTGCAATCCGACAAGGCAAGTTGTTGTCAGACCTGGGGCAATCCGACCTGCAATATCCGTTTGAGCAAATTATTGAGGCGTTAACTCATGAGTGATGCACTAGAGCGATTGAAGCAGCGGAGCCGTCCTTCTGTCAAAAGTCGAGATACTTCACTAGCTTCTGGAAGTCCAGATACCTCGACATCTAGAAACCAAGAATATCAGATACCTGAAACTGACGAAAATCAGGCTACTATATCTAAACAGCCGTTGCAAACAAAGCAGAGTACGCTGCGGTTGGAGCAGGGAGTAAGCTCACGCCTACAAGAGGTGTGTCGGGAGAACGGCATTTGTCGAGAGGTTCTGATTGAAGCCATGTTTGAGTTTTGTGAGGCAAATCCAGAATTTCTCAGTGCAGTGTTATCTGAAGCGATAACGAAGAATGATTACAGGCAACAAGTGGCAAATATGCGACGGGCGAAGTCGATGATGCAAAAGTTCTCTTAGCGCATTCAAAAAAAAGCATCTTGCTTGAGTAACAATCAATGCTGTTGGCATTAGCTTGATTTGTAATTTGTAATTTAATGGATATCAACCAACAAAAAGAACAATTTAGCATCACCTATATTAGAGCCATCGCCGCCGTTGCAGGTTATTCTTTATATAGACCAGAAGTTGATAACGACAGCGTAGATTTAGGCATAGTTAGCAGAGGTGGTACAGGTAAAATCCTTTCCCCTAGACTAGAACTACAACTAAAATGTACAGCTAGAGATATTCTTGAGGAAAACTATATTAAATATCCCCTCAATCTCAAAAATTATAATGATTTAAAAATCAATGCCCTTGTCCCTCGAATTTTAGTAGTCGTTTTAGTTCCAGAACAAATAACAGACTGGTTAAAACAAACCGAAGATGAACTTTGTATTAGACATTGTGGTTACTGGGTATCCTTGCGCGAAATGCCAGACACCGAAAATACAACCAATGTTACTATTGAAATACCCCGTAGTAATCAGTTGACACCCCTATCACTCCAATCCATCATTCAACGCATTAGTTTTGGAGATTTGCCATGAAAGTTACTATCAAAGATAGTGAAATACTCAAAACTGTTAACCCTGATGTGCTACAGGCACACTTGCTAGCTACTGGTTGGCATGAAACAGGGCGTATATATAATGATGCTGGGGCAATTTGGCGACTGAAAAAATCTACTGCTGATGAATATGAAATCTTGCTACCTCTCCAACATAATTTAGGAGATTATGCCGAAAGAATCAGCGATATATTAAAAACATTGGAGACAGTAGAAAATCGTGACCAAGTTGATATATTAAGCGAATTTATTACCAATTATCCCAACTTCACCATGCAAGGTGTAGTCATGCAAATTGCCACTCCATCAATTGAACAACTGAGTGGAGAAATTACTTTACTAGGTGAAGTTTTTGATAAATTACGAGAAATCAAAACAGAACTAGCAGACCATGATTATATCTTAGCCATTAAAGCTTATCAGGAACGTTTACCAATTCGCTGCACAGGTGATTTAGTAAAAGTTGATAATCATTTTCTACTCGAAAATCCCCACAATTTGCTTCTTAATAATATTTAAATCCGGCTGGTCAAGATTTTTAGGTTTTTTCTAGATGAGTTCTGATATTGAGTCGCTCATCTGCTTTTGTAAACGCTGGCGGTTATCGTCGTACTTCAAAACAGTTTGCACTTGGGCGTGTCTGCTAAAGCGCTGGGTAGCACGGTAGTTGCCATTATTCAGATCCAATACTGTAGTAATCGCACTGTGGCGGACACGATGGGGTGACATCTTCTTAGTAATTCCGGCTTGCTTGCATAGCCCATCCACCAGTCGCCTGATTGCCTCCCCTGTTAATCTCGCTCCATTCTTGTGATAGGCCAGCACGGTGAAAAGCGGGTTATCACCACGTTTCTTCTTACTGGCTTTGATCCAACCGGAGATTGCGTCGGTGGTTCTTTCCGATAGGTCAAGAACTTCCTTCTGGCTACCCTTGCCTTTACCCAGGATTGCAAGAGTTTTTTCCTTGGCGTTGAAGTCATGCACATTTAAATTGACTATCTCCTGACGACGCAAGCCATTATCCCAAAGTAACCGCATAATGGCATAATCGCGCTTGCCCTTAAGGGTACTGCGGTCAACCAACGCTATCACTAAAGCATAGTCCTCGGCTGGAATGCCCATTGTGTCACGGTAGGTTTCAACCTTTTCACCTTTGACATCATCCAGGGAGAAATTGCAGACTCCCAGCCGTCGCCCCATCTCAACCATTGACTTGATAGCACTAAGGCGACGATTCACCGTAGCTTCAGCCAGTTTTTTCTTAATCAGGTGCGCTTTGTACTTGAGAACCACAGCAACGGCGTGACGTTGTTCCAGGTGAAGAAACTCTAGAACCAAATCCCGGCTGGGTTCTTTCTTAACGACAAACAGAAAGAAATCTTTCAAATCTTTTTGGTATTCGCGCTTGGTGTTCAGCGATCGCTTATCACCAATCAACTGCTGGAT
The DNA here is from genome assembly GCF_014698055.1 of Nostoc sp. FACHB-133. NCBI lineage: Bacteria > Bacillati > Cyanobacteriota > Cyanophyceae > Nostocales > Nostocaceae > Nostoc > Nostoc sp. FACHB-133. The sequence goes on along the minus strand of NZ_JACJSH010000142.1, from coordinate 366 downwards.
AACATCGGGGTCATTTTCTAGAGAAAAGTCTTCTCCGATCGCTAACGCCAGCGAGTTTTCTAGAACACTCAAATTTTCAGGATGGATCGATGTCATTGGTGATAGCGCAGCAGAGATTTAGGAAGTTTAATACTCAAGCTATATCTTAGTTGAAGAGGTGTGTTTTTTGCTGCCAGTGGTGCGAAAACATCTATTGTCGCACTATCTTGCAGTGGGGCAGGGAGTGGGGAATGGGCGAGTTATTGTCAGTTGATTGACAGTTAAGGAGGGCGATGAAGAGAAATTAAATTAGATGACAGTGTAAGCGCTGACGATTTGACTAAGTAATAATGCTGTATGAGTCTGGAGATTGTTGTTTTACCCTAA
>NZ_JACJSH010000141.1:0-4991 GCF_014698055.1 Nostoc sp. FACHB-133 | reverse complement strand
AAAGAGTTGTTGCCGATAAATAGATAGTTGTTCTGTTAATTGTGGCAACGTTTCAGCCAAGGCATCATCAACTACTGACTGTTCAATAAAGTTAGAGATTGCATCCACTGCTCTTTGTGATGATAATCGTTGCTCTTCATTAACAATCGCGGCTCCCAGGTCGTCAAATGTGGTTTTATTATTAGCTAGCTGCTGCTGATACGCAGACAGTTGTTCTGTTAACTGTGGTAACGTTTCACTTAGGGAAGACTTTGTTAATGACTGCTCAATTTCTTGTAGTTCAAGATATCGGACAATTGCAGTAATCACCTCGAATGACTGATTTGAACCTCGTTCAAGTTCTCGGACTGGGCTAGCTGTTAATGCCGAATCTTGTCGTGAGGTTTCTAACTGTTGGCTAACAACTATTCGCTGAACAGGATTTTTCAACAGATGCTCAATAAGCTCATCATCCCGTTGTGGCTGGTAGTCAATCCCCTTATGTTTTTGTAAACCTGGGAATGTATAGGCAGGCCCCAAAGATGTGCCGCTGAATTTCTGGTCATTCCACGAGTACGAGATGCCCTTACTTTTGCCGTTGCGTGTTAAGCCGTGACGAACTTCTACACCTTGTAGTTGCAATCGCTCAACCAGTAGAGGCATAGTCGGTTTATCTTGGGTGGCGCGGTCGATTAGTTCCTGGAGTTGTTGCTTAATGGGGCGTTCTTGTGGAGTTTGGCGCTCACCATTAATATATTCTTCTTGCTCTCTTTCTAGCCGTTTTTGTTGTCCAATACTGGGATTACGTGATAATTTCTCATGGCTGCTTTGGGTTTGTTGTAAACCATAATCTCGTTCTAGCTGCCGGATAATGGTTTCGCTACGCTTGTAATCCCAGCTATCATGTACAATCTTCCCGTTGTCTAAACGGATACGGCTAGCGCAAATATGGATGTGGTCGTGTTCTGTGTTGCTGTGTCTGTAGACTACGTACTGGTTGCTGTCAAAGCCCATCTCTTCAAGATAGCGGTTAGCAAGTTCATTCCAGGTTTGTTCGTCTAGTCGCTCGTTTTCTGGTAGTGATAATGATGCGTGGTACACTACTCGGTCAGCTTCTGGGTTTAGTTGACGAGAGATTTTGAATTCTCTGGCCAGGGCACGGGCGTTATTGCCGCCCATGTTGCCACCAATGAGTTTGGCATCTTTCTGAGACTCCAAATAATTCAGCAGTCCGCGAAACCCTCGCCCTTTAGTCTGGTTGCCAATCATCTGTTTCCTCGTCTGATTCTTCGATGAAGGTATTGGCTATTTCCCGTTGGCAGTATCGTAGCAGTTCTAGTAACTCTTGTAGAAGTTCTGGTGATGCTGGCGGTGGCAACTGCATTTTAATGGCGGTGTTGGTGGCTTTGGCCAGTTGGTTGATGTTGTTGCCGATGCGCGACAGTTCCAGGTATGTGTCAAGAGTAACTCTGCCAAGTCGCGGCGGTGGTGGTGGAATTGGTCGCAGTAACATACATCGTCTGGTCAATTCTCCCAAGCTCAAGCCCGTATCTTCTGCTTTAGAGCGAATCATTTCATATTCAATTGGGCTGAATCGCGCTTGCAACATTTTGGTGCGGACGAGTGACTGAGAAGAAGCTTTGGGCATAAGTCAAACAAAAGTTGATGCAGTTTTTGAGGGGGTTTCCAAAGCGGGGACACTTCCCCCTTTGGCAAGCCTGCCGAGTCGAGCGCAGCGACGACACCCCGAAGGGGTAGGCATGGCTTGCTCTTAACCGGGATTTCGGGGAGGCAGAAGGACTAGGGGAACTACCCACTAGGGGACAAAGTGCGTAATCTGCGGCTACCAACACGATGATATTACTAACGAGTTGATACAAATTACAGTGTGGCTAATTATTACTGAGTAATGTGTGATTTATTTTTGATTAACTCTTCGTGAGTTATCTTACACGCTATGAGTAATGACTGTTCAATCAGTTACGTTAATATCTGTTGCTGTTTCTTAACTATTTGTTGCATTGATAATTACCTGTCTTTAGATAGATGCTCCAGGTTAAAGTAAAGTTTTAAACATAAACATTAGTTTGATTTTTACTCTTGTGGCTAAAGACAGTATTCCTAAGTCAAAGATTCCAGAGGCTCTTGATGCTCTACGCGCTTTGGGTGCTAAGGAATTAGATGATATCCCAGCACGAGCGGCTATTAAAAAGATGCGCCGTCAAATTGAACGGGTACTTCGTCTCGGCTATAGCTACGAGGAAGTCTCTAAAACTTTAGCCCCTTTGGATATCAACATCAGTCCAGAACGTATCCGTTATTTACTTAACGATATTCGTCGGTCTACACGCAAAAAGTCAGTTACTACTCCAAGTCTTGAGAATACCAGTACACAAGTTATTGATGAGCCAGTAGTTCACGAGAATCCTGAGATTACAGAAAGCAATACTCAATCTGCCAACAAACCTCAGTCTCAATCAGAACCAAAATCGAAACCCGCTTCATCAAAATCAACAACTCCTAAAACTCCTAAAACGGCTAAAAAGACCTCTGATGTTAAAGCTCCAGAGAATCAAAATCCCTCTCGCCTTGCTTTTGTGCCTGAAATAATAAACGACGAGGATTTGTAGATGGTAGTAAAACCTAAACAATCGGCTGACCAAGTTCAGGAAATAAAGCCTTCCTTACAGCCAAAAACTCTTGGACGCTTGGTGTTGGTGACTGGTGACAAGGGCGGTACTGGTAAAAGTGTGGTGGCGCGGATTCTCCTGGACATTTACCGCCACAGAAATATTAACTGCATCGCTTATGAATGTGACCAGTCTAATCCTCAGCTTTATCGCCACTACAACAAAGTCGCTCCTGGCGTGCAAACGCTCAAACTTAATCAGCGTGGTGGTGCTGATGCTTTGCAGGATGATTTGAAACGTTTATCGCCTCAAGTTTCTCTGGTGGATCTGCCGGCTGGTGCTGCTGAATATTTTGAATCAGTGGCTAAGGATATTTTTCTGTTTCAAAATGCCCAGCGTTTGGGTTATCGCATAACTATGGTATCTGTGCTGGGTCGGGTGAAAGATAGTCTGTTGCAGTTAAAACGTCTGATGGATTTCTGCGGCGACAAAGTTGATTATGTAGTTGTGAAAAATCTCTACTGGGGTGATGAGCATAAGTTTACTCGCTACAACAATTCTAAGATGAAGCAGGCTGTAGAAGCATTGGGGGCGATTGAACTGTTATTGCCTGAGTTATATGACGATATTTTTGACCTCGTTGACTCGAAGGATCTAACTTTCAGGGAGGCTCTAGAGCATGAGGATTTTAGTTTGAGTAATCAATCGAGAGTTTATGGCTGGATTGATGCGGTTGAAACTGAGTTTTCTAAGGCGGCTGTACAGTTGGGGTTAGAGTAATGGCTGTAAGTAATGGTAATGGCAATGGTGCGGTATCTCATTTAGATAGGTTGCTGTCAGAAAAGCCGCCGGAGTTTCAAGCTAAAGTCTTACGGTTTGCGCTTGATTCTGGGATGAAACAAGATGACCCAGCTTTTAGGTTAGTGCAGTACATCGGTTATTTGGCGCAACTGACAGAAACCGCTCCAAATGATTGGAAGTTATTATTTGAAAATTTACAGGTAGAGCTAAACGAATGGAGTCAACTGACGGCGGAGCAATTGAAGATTCAAGCCGACCACACGGAGAATATCAAAAATCTAGCGACAAGTTGCAATCAGCTAGGGACAGCCTTGAGCGCATTAAATCTAACGTCTCAGCAACAACTCAAGCAATTGACGAGCTTAACGAAACTCTCCGAGAATTTGAGCAATATCTCCCCAAGGCAACCAGAGACATTGAGCCAACCGTTACAAGAACAATTGAACGAGATTCAGACGGGAATATCTCTATTGAACCAAAAAGACGCGGAATCGGTCGTTAAAGGTTGGGGTAGAGCTATTATGATCTGGCTTTTCTCTCCGATCTCATTTTTTATTCTATTTTGGTTTTATTCACACCTGACCCCAATCCCTACTCCTATTGAAACTACCGAGTCTCTACAGAAAATTTTGCAGAATACTGATTGGAGTAATACCAAGCTGCAACGGGTTGAGAAAAAATTGGGGACTGATCCTAATCTTAGACGGCGGCAGTAAAAATTTGTTGTTTCAAAGGCGATTTAAAACAACTGGGTCTGCATACCTATTTGAGCAAAACTGGTTAGTTTAACTTACCACCGACATCATCACAAAGGTGTTTGTCGTTTTCACTAATGTTAGGGCTATTCTTCAGGTAGTCGTGTAACCAATTGCAACTCTGCACGAGTAAATTATCTAAATTCAGGTTCCACAGTTTCACTGTTTTGTCCAAACTTACACTTGCAATGGTCTTGCCATCCGGGCTGAAGGCGACTTGCCAAAGTAAATCCTCATGCCCCTTGAGAGTAGTAATGAGACTGCCATCCATCCGCCACAGTTTCACTGTTTTGTCAAAACTTGCACTTGCAATGGTCTTGCCATCCGGGCTGAAGGCGACATCAGAAACATAACCGTCATGCCCCCTGAGGGTAGTAATGACACTGCCATCCATCCGCCACAGTTTCACTGTTTTGTCCCAACTTGCACTTGCAATGGTCTTGCCATCCGGGCTGAAGGCGACTTGCAAAACTCTATCCTCATGCCCCTTGAGGGTAGTAATGAGACTGCCATCCATCCGCCACAGTTTCACTGTACTGTCAGCACTTGCAATGGTCTTACCATCCGGGCTGAAGGCGACATCATAAACCTCAGCCTCATGCCCCTTAAGGGTAGTAATGAGACTGCCATTCATTCGCCACAGTTTCACTGTTTTGTCAGCACTAGCACTTGCAATGGTCTTGCCATCCGGGCTGAAGGCGACTTGCCAAAGTAAATCCTCATGCCCCTTGAGGGTAGTAATGAGACTGCCATCCATTCGCCACAGTTTCACTGTTTTGTCCCTACTAGCACTTGCAATGGTCTTGCCATCCGGGCTGAAGGCGAC
>NZ_JACJSH010000140.1:0-5107 GCF_014698055.1 Nostoc sp. FACHB-133 | reverse complement strand
GTTGGCAGCATTACTGTTAGAAAAACTGATCTTCCTGGAGAGTACAACTAGGGGTCACGCGAGAATTTTTGAAAAAGGTAGAAGGCAGAGGGATGAATAGCGATCGCTTTTAGGTTCTCCCCAGGATGAGAAATAAGCCGCGTAAATGTGGTGAATGGGCAAATATCTCTACATGACTTCTACCCACAGGCGACAACATCGCCAAACTCGCCGCCGCCCCCAACACCTGCTCATCCGTTACTTCCAGATATCTTTGCAACTGCTCCAAATTTCGATGCCCCGAAATTTCCTAAATTATCCGCAGTGGAATGGAACTTCTGGACAACATTTCCCCCAGCAATAACCGGATTTGATGAATTTCAACCTGTAGTTACTGAAGATCCGATTGGGGACAACTCTGATCGTATCTAGCAACAGAACCTAGTACATCTAGCTCTTCACACCAAATAATTTTTCCCACTGCCCTCTAGAATCAATTTTTAGAGGGCTTTTTATTGTCTATGCCAGCTATGGCAACAAGGGAAAGGACACAGATAAAATTCTCTTGCTGATCAATGAAGAGTTCCTTAGTGGTGAAGGCTTTAAGTCAGGGAGAAATTAAAGTTATTTTTTCCTTTACAAACTCAGTCATAATCACCACTAAGTCTTTGTAATTAGTGGATTTTAAAATGACAAAATTGTATACCAAACTACATTTTCTCCAGACTATGCCTAGACTATGTTTGGACTAAGCCTAGACTAAGCCACAACTTAGCGCTCTTAATCAGTTTTTCAAGAAAGCAAGTTTCCTAGACTATGCTTGGACTAAGCCTAGACTAAGCCTAAACTAAGCGCAGGGAATCGCTATTTTCTGCTATCAACAATTATTCGCTTAGAGAATAAAATAACCATACTCACTATGGTTTCATGCCCTGCGGGTGGCTGCGCCATCTTAAGCTGCGCTCGTGACATGAAACCGCCGTTCGCCCAAAGGGGTTTTTGAGTACTACACTCACACTGCATTTGTAGCATAAATCTTTGATGTCGCCACTAACAATTCTCAGAATTGAGAAACTAAAAACATTCGGCAACGTTGCCGCAAGTGATGACCATGTTACCAGGAATAGAGAAACACCCAACGCAGATCCAACTAGAGAGAATGTCCCCTTGATTGGGGGAGAAGACTCACGCGACTGTTAGCAGCGATCGCTTCGGGAATTAAGCATAGGTCGAAGAAGGTGGTTCGGCTAGCAAGAACCGTAGGCATCGCCGCCATTCATTGTCTAAGGCATTCTTCTAACTACTGCTGGGAGCAAAATCAAGAGCGGTGGCTTTAAGGTCTGAAGGGGTTCTGTTATGCGATCGCGCGGTGGTCAATAAGAGGGAGAGAAATTAGGCAGTCAGGATATTGAGTCACGCACAACACTGATCTAATTCTTTTTTTTTCTTGACTGCCACAAATTGGTAAACGCTAGAGAGATTGTCGGAAAGAACTTCGCATACGAACTAAAAACTTACCCCAATGGCAGAATTATGGCAAAAAAAAGGAATTTCAGAAAATGGGTTAAATTATGGCATTTGAATGGCATCCCAATGGCAAATTTCTGGCAGAATTAAGGATTTCTAAAAAGCCATTTCTCAACAAGCTTAAACTGTTGAGAAATAGATGTAGTTTTGGCTCAATTATGGCAAATCAATGGCATTTGAATGGCACAGTAATGGCAAATCAATGGAAAATGCGAGGATTTCAGCATTTTTAAATGTCGCAGTGATATTATGCTCCGAGAAAAGAATAATATGATTTTTTGACGCACAGTACGCCAAAAAGTTTGGAAAGTTTTTTGAGCTAAAAATCAACAATCAGCCAAAAATTAGCCCCAGAAAACTACAAAAGTACTACAAAAGCGACTGAGGTTTTACAACTGCAATGTCTAATCAAAGCAGAGGGGCAGGGGAGGAAAGAGTTGATAGACAATTAGTTCTTTTCCCCCTGCTTCTCTTCTACCTCTACTGCCCTCAACGCAAAACTTCCTTAACCGAAGGTCTTGGGAGTGTCGAGAGGTGTAAGCGGACTGTGGCTACCAATCTCAATTGGGAGGCAAGGTAACACAGAGCGATCGCCTCACCCGATCACAAAACTCAAAAACGACAAAAGTAGATCAGCTTTCACAGATGGAATTACAACGCCCGTTTCATCAATCTTTAATCTTCAATGTCTAATAGGGCCGCCAGGGGAGTAGAGCGTAGCTTGCGGCCTTTGGCATCGCCTCTTCCCAACAGCCAATGCCTAATGCCTAATGCCTAATGCCTAATGCCTAATGCCTAATGCTTAATGCCTAATGCCTGATGCGCCTAGCCTAATCCAGAATGCGGTCGAGCTAGAGGCGAGAGAGTCAGTAGTGGGGGAATAGGAACAAGGGAGAAGCGATCGGCTACGCCCGTAGCCAAGCAAGAATTGAGATTGGGGATTTGGGCTTTGGTAGTTATAGTCTGGTAGTCATGATGGATTTGGTAGTCATGATGATTAATATCTATTTATATAGAGAGCGTGACTACGGTATCAGAATTTGATACAAAATACCGCTCTTCTCAGTGGTGACTACCAAAAAACGTATAAAACCCAGCATTGCCAAGTCAGTACATAAATGAAGCGATCGCCCGTAGTCAGGTCAAGAATTGAGATTGGAGATTTGGGGTTTTGGTAGTCATAGTTTGGTAGTTACGATGAATTTGGTAGTCATAATGGTTAATATCTATTTATATAGAGGGCGTGACTACGGTATCAGAATTTGATACAAAATACCGCTCTTCTCAGTGGTGACTACCAAAAAATGTATAAAATCCAGCATTATCAAAGCAGTACAACATTGAGATGGTGGCACGGCTATGCCAGTGAAAAGACGCGGCAACGTAGTTGTAAGTCTTGGGCATTGGGCTAGGGGTGAAGCGCTTGCTCCCTTAGCGATCGCCTACGGTGGCGGGTAAGCTGGGAGCTAGCCAGAAGAAAATAATAAAGCATAACTACTGGAGCGATCGGCAACGCAGTTGCCAGTCCAGTCCACCAGACCACAGATGTCAATAACCGCGCTGACGATTCTGTGCAATGGCGTAACCGCCCTCTGTCTTGTGATCGCTTAACCATAAAGGAAAGTAGTTAATATAGTTAAAGTAATAAATAAAAGTGATAAAAAGTGCAATGCTGAAAGTTTAGCTTGTTGCTCTCTTGCGATCGCTAATCATAGATTTGTTCCAGCCAGTTACTCAAATTGCTACTAAAAACCCAATGAATGAATTTTGGGTAAGGGCTGGGCGCGATGATTTTCTCTAAGAATTTTAAGGAAAGGAGAGGAGCGTAGCTTGCTTCCACGAAGTGGTACGGCATCGCTTTCTCTAAGAAATTTTGGCGGCTGTCAAAGAATAGTGACAACCTGTTATTTATGTCAAAACTAGTTATTACAAATGTCTAACCAATAGATGCGGTATGGAGGCGTAGCTTGCCTCTACTAGCACGGCTACAAAAGTTATGCCCTAAAATTTTACAATAGGCATAACTTTTATAACTGCCATGACAGACCGCATCGACCAAATCATAGAGAAGCTTCAGCAATTAAAGGAAATAAGGCAGCAGCTGGTCAATGAACCAATGTCTGAACCTGGGGTCTGGATTCATCAGTATGAGGTACGCAAAAAATACAAAAAAGATGGTGAAATCTACTGGTATGTATACGCAAAATGGCAATCACACGAGCCAATTTTTAAAAGGAACCCAAAGCCCAGATTGAAAGGGATTGTAAAGTGCGGCAACAACCCAGAGTATACCTGCCACCAACACATAGGCAGGGTCGGCAGTAGCACAGGGCTAGGAACTGATCCAGAGGTCACGGAAGCATATAGAGAGTGGGAAAATCGCAAACGGTTAGATGCCATAGATAAAGCTTTGGAAGAGATAGAAACCGCGCTCATCGAAGTTATGCCACAAAAAAAATAATAAAGCATAACTATTGGGGCGATCGCCTACGCCATCGCTATAGTCGATAGCAGTAACCTGTTATTTATATCAGAACTAGTTATTATAACGTCTAACCAAATAGATGCGGTATGGAGCGTAGCTGCCAACCTGGGGAAATTGTCAGCCGCGTCAGAAATGCTCCCCGGTAGGCGTAGCTATCGCAGGGAGACGCGGCAACGCAGTTGCCAGTCAAAACCACCACAGCAAAATCAATAACCTGTTACTATATAAAGATGTTATAACCCGTTAGTAACTAGCTTTATAACAGGATAGTGCATATATGCTGTTATAAACTCATGCAATAATTTAACCCTTAGCTGAAAGCTTTACTATAAAAGCATTATGGATATGTGCAGTGTTGACAAGTTATGCAAACTTGAACAGGTTACAACTAACCAGTTAACATATAGATAAACCTGTTAATACAATCTCATTGCAGACATGAGAGTAAATATAACAGGTTTATCTGTTAAATGAATTAACAGTCAACAGATTTCTACTAATATCTAAAGTAAGTATAATAGCACGCAAAATCCACCTTTTCACAGAAAAAATGAACTAATTTCAAAAATTTGATACCTGTACATTGTCAGTACCATCAACCGGGCAAACGCCATAGCCAATGGAAGTAACCTGTTACCATTCTCTGAACAAAATAGATGCGAGATGTCACCGAAAAGCCAACTCATTTGCTCCCGCCGCCTGTATTAAGAGCGATGGCGTATCCGCCATGAGCCGGCGGCAAGCAAAAGAAAGGTGCTAGCAGCTATGTTCGGCTTTGTAGACCCTCTATCCGCTCCAATATCCGCAAGATGTGCTAGACTTCATATCAGCCTATCTACGCCCTCATCCGCTACTCTTCGGTTACTGGACTTCACAATCTGAAGCAGTGCTAAATGTAATCACTAAAAACGATTACTGGTTACATAATCCAGATAACAGGTTGAGGGGAGTAACTACTTGATAGGACAGCCAAAGCAAATAACAGGTTACAAGTTTTAACCAGTTAGATTAAAATAACAAGTTACAATAATTTCTCACAGGTAGTCAAACACATAACAGATACGTCTGTTAATTTAAATTAACAGACGTATCTGTTATCTGTTTGACTACCTGTGA
>NZ_JACJSH010000014.1:0-156141 GCF_014698055.1 Nostoc sp. FACHB-133 | reverse complement strand
ATACCCTTAAACGGCTGCCCATATACCTGTTACCGTGGTAGATACATTATGTGTATTTACTTATCTTTACACAATTTGGTTTTTTCACCCTGTCCTACTTATAAAGAGTTTCTACCTTCCACATTAAAACCCGTATCTTTGTACTTCATGAAAAAGAAAACTGTTTTATTACTAACTAATTAACTCACATTATATTTTGATTTTCTATCTTTGCAGCAAATTATTAATGAGTCTTTCTGAGAAATACCTATGTTTCAAATACTAATAATTGATGATGATTATTCGATAAAAACACTTTTGAAAAGGATGTTAGAAAAACAGGGTTATGAAGTAGTTACTGCCAGTAGTGGCGAGGAAGGAATAGAAAAAGCGCTAGCTTGCCATCCAGCACTAATTATTTGTGATTGGATTATGCCGGGGTTGACTGGTCTGGAAGTCTGCCACCGTATTAAGACAGATCCCAAATTTTTTACCACATTCTTTATTTTATTAACATCCTTAGATTCAGTTGCCGATTGTGTCAAAGGTCTAGATGCTGGTGCTGATGATTTTATTTCCAAACCTATCGAGCATAATGAATTACAAGCGCGGGTAAGAGCGGGGTTACGCCTGCATCAGTTGAGTAGAGATTTGCAGGCTCAAAAGTTGCTTTTAGAATCAGAAATGTCAGAAGCAGCAGAATATGTGCGATCGCTGCTGCCTTTTCCTATGACTGAACCTTTCAATATAAATTTCCGGTTTATTCCCTCGCGGCAACTCGGTGGTGACTGTTTCGATTACTATTGGCTTGATGACGATTATCTAGCAATTTATTTACTCGATACTGCGGGACATGGACTCAAAGCTACTCTTCCCTCAGTTTCAGTGCTAAATCTGCTGCGTTCTCGTGCGCTTAAAAGTCTGAATTACTATCAACCTAGTGATGTGTTGAAGGCTTTGAATGATACCTTCCAGATGAATTATCAAAATGACAAATACTTTACGATTTGGTACGGAGTTTACAATCGAATTAACCGCCAGTTAGTTTATGCTAGTGCAGGTCATCCGCCAGCAGTTTTAATAACTGGTTTATCACCGAGAAAGTCTGACGTTCAACTCTTGAAAACCCCCGGTATGCCAGTTGGGATGTTTCCAGAAGCAAAATATGTTGATGGGGTTTACAATATTGAAAAATTCAGTAGCCTTTACATTTTTAGTGATGGCGCTTATGAAATCACTAAATCAGATGGCACTCTTTGGAGTTTGGATGCTTTTATTCAGCTACTAGTTAGCTTACAAAACCCTGTTGATTGCCAACTCGATCATGTACTGAGTTATTTAATCGCTCTGAACTCCAAAGATGCTTTTGATGATGATTTATCTATTTTGCAAATGAAGTTTGATTAATTACGTATTGGATACTAAAACCTGATTGAATGCGTCTTGGCTAGGGAATATTTCAAATACTTTATCCATATTAGTAAGTTCAAATAATATCCTTACTTGCTCATTAATTGAGCAGAGAACAAGCTTAGTATCTGCTGCCCGCAAGGTTTTAAAAGCTAACACTAAAGCTCCTAAACCTGAACTATCCATAAATATTACATCTTTAAAATCCACTAACACAATTTTCGCACCACTTTCTAAAATATCAGTGATATTTTGTCGAAATTCTTGTGAAGTTGTGGCATTCAAATTACCACTGAGCTGAATAACTTTTACTTGTTCTCTCATAATTATGTCACGCTTATTTGTGTAAATGATGCTCTGATGCCGCTATTTTCGCTATTATATACCCATCATAGAGCATTTAAAAATGCTTTCAAAATTAAATCTAACATTAAAAATTGAGTAATAATTGATAATTAATCTGTATCGACGAAGATTCATTATAAATATTTAAATATGATGTTTTTGTAATTATAAAAAAAATACTAGCTTAATTAAGTATATTTTTTCTATTACGAACAGACTAACTATAAATAACAAAATTAGTAAATTGGCATGATAAAACCCATGTATGTTTAGTTGTGTAAAAACATTGGAATAACCGATTTTCAAGCTGTTCGCTGATTTTATGTTTTATCACAGATGTTGATTTTTAACGCCAACTTACTTCGATCTCATTGATGTAGCTATCTACTGATCTACAAGCTGAAGTTATGACTTTTCAGATTATTTCCTAAATATTTTTTTATTTATGTCCGATTACTTACATTATGGAAACAATTTATCTCTGGAATGCCGCTCTAGAGCGAAAAATTTCGGTTTCAACAGCGCCAAGTAAGCTTAAACCTACACCAACGCTTTAACAGAACTTCTCAGAGGCGATCGCATCTGCAATTTTAGTATTCCCAATATTTGTCATTTTTCAACAGACAGCATAAAAAGTAAAGAGTTATGAATTTATAACTCCTAACCCCTAACTCCCTCAAACAGGACTGACTTTAGCTCTGTAAAGCAGCTTCTCACCTTGAAGATATCCAGTGTAGCGCACCTTGACTATTTCTCCAGGTAATGAAGTTCCCTCCATCAGTTGGTGTAGTTGGGGATTATAAGGTAATTCTGCTCCCACTGGTGCGATCGCTTCCACTCCCCACGCCTGTAAAAGCTTTTCTAGAGGTTTTTGCACTAACGGTACTATTTTCACTGCTGCTAGCTGTGGATTCTCTTGGGCTTTCTGTGCTGCTGTTGGCCATTGCAATAATAAAGACTCCAGCAGTTGTAAAGTTGACTGCTGGAGTTCTTGTAGTAGTATCTCTCGCTGCTGTTCTAGTTGAAGCTGCGATCGCTGATACTCTTTTCTTAAATCTGTAATCTCTTGTAACAATTCCTGACTCGGCGCTGCTTTCTCCGGTAATAACTCTACGGTTGAAAAAGTTGCGATTAATTCATTCAATGGCATCTGTAGCACTGCCGAAAGCTTAAGCAGCACATCTACCCGCATTTGCTCTAGCTTTCCTTGGCGTAAACGCAAAAGTTGCCGTTCTGAAACACCAGCAGCTCGACTCAGCGCTTTAAAACTAGAAATACCCACCTGTTGCATTAAATCTTGCAACTTTTGGGTATTGGGCATTGTGCATTGGGCATTGGGCATCCCTTCGGCTCCGCTCAGGGCAAGTAGGTATTGGGGACTGGGTATTGGGGATTGGGCATGGGTATTGGTGATTAAGTTTTTTCTCAATTCCCAATGCCCTATTCCCTATTCCCTAATTCCTATTCCCCATTCCTATTCTTCCAGTAAACTTCTCAACATCCAAGCGGTTTTTTCGTGTACTTGCATCCGTTGAGTTAATAAATCGGCAGTAGGCTCGTCGTTAACTTCCTCTATCACGGGGAAAATAGACCGTGCAGTTCTGACTACGGCTTCTTGTCCTTCCACTAATAAGCGGATCATCTCAACAGCTTTCGGAACCCCAGGAGTTTCTGGAATTGAACTCAGTTTGGCATATTCGCTGTAGGTTCCCGGTGCGGGATAGCCAAGCGCTCTAATTCTCTCGGCTATTAAATCAACCGCTAAAGCTAATTCTGTATACTGGGTTTCAAACATCAAATGTAAGGTTTGGAACATCGGCCCCGTTACATTCCAATGGAAGTTATGAGTTTTCAGATAAAGTGTATAAGTGTCAGCCAACAGACGAGATAAACCCTCGGCAATTTTAGCCCTACTCGCCTCGTCAATGCCGATATTTACATTTTTGACTGTTACTTTTGATGACATAATTTTCTCCTAATTAGGTTATATGTAATTGGGGATTGGGAATTGGGAATTGGGAATTGGGAATTGGGCATTGGGCATTGGGCATTAGTCAGGAGCTAGCAATTATTATTCTCCCCTCTCCCTCTGCCTCCCCTGCCTCCCCTGCTCCCATTCTCTATGCCAAGTGCATCTTTAAAACGCTACGGGGTGCTTTACGAACTCTGGCTAAAACGGTTTCTTTGCCTAAACGTTGGCAAGCTTCATACCGATGGCAACCAGAAAAGCCATAATATTGTCCATCTACTTCTAGGACATCAATAGGTTCTTGCTGCCCAATCTCCGCAATCGATTCCATTAAGGCTTGCACTTTATTTGGATCGTTTGCACGGGGCAATGGCCGTTTTATCTGATTTAATGGAATTTCTTGGACTCTAACCATAAGGAGTTTATCCAACTAGTTCTGTTTTGTGTCTCTAAACAAATCATAGTCGTTATGACTTCGTTTTGCAACATATATTTGGGGCAAAACTGGTAATGGTATCATTGGAGCGCTCATGCGACAAAAAGACCGCACTGCAAAGCAATTGGAAAATAAGCTCCAACGCCGCATTAGGGGGCAAAAGAAGCTCGATATGCTGCGCGTAGCTTGCTTCCCCATAGGGGTACGCTATCAGGTAGCCATGAAATTTTTGTTTTGGCGTTTTTCCCACACTGTGCTGACAACATTTTGTCTATTGGGACTGACTGCTGCATCAGGTCCTGAGAGTAACATCCAGGATATAGAACTAAAAATTGGGATTGTGCAGCGATTTGGTTCACAACCCACAGTCAAACTGCAACTGGAACCCACAAAAGGCGATCGCTTAAAGCTAAAATTTCAAGCGGGTAACAAGCAGCAAATCCTGGTGACAAAGAACCACGTATTGCTGGAAACAGTTATGCAAGCTTTACCCCAGCCAGCAGTTGAAGAAATAGTAGTCTTAGGCACATACCGTACTTTTGAAACTGCGGAAGATAGTGCTAACAAATGGCGTTCTCAGGGAATAGAAGTGGAAATCGCCCAGCCAGAACGCTGGCAGGTTTGGGCTAAACGAGATGTTTATAGCACTCCTTTATTGCGACGCTTACTATTGCAGAACATCCAATCCTCTAACAAAGATAAAGTATATCTTGATACTAAAGTTTTAAAACAAGTGCCGCAAGTTAGTTGGGTGGTGGATGGTAAACGCTATAGCCCAAATGATTTGGAAATCAGCACTGATAAAAACTTGATTCGGGTCAATAAAAGCGAAAAGCCAGAAAATGCTCGTCTTTATTCTGGACAACTGAATTTGCAGCCAAATGCTTACGGCACATACACTTTAGTTAACCAAGTCCCTTTAGAAACTTATTTACGTGGGGTTGTGCCTTACGAAATAGGAACGGATGCACCAAAAGCGGCGCTAGAAGCCCAAGCAATTCTCGCCCGGACTTATGCTTTAAGAAATTTACGCAGGTTTGCCGCAGATAACTATCAGTTGTGTGCCGATACTCACTGCCAAGTTTATTATGGGCTAAATGGAGCGGCTGCTAAAACAGACCAAGCGATCGCTTCCACCAGGGGTAAGGTAGTAACTTATAAAAACGAACTAGTAGATGCCCTGTATTCTTCTACTACAGGTGGTGTTACTGCTTCCTTCAGCGATGTCTGGAATGGCGACGATCGTCCCTATTTGCGCCCTGTACTAGATGCTGCGACTAATTTTTGGAACTTGTCTAAGCAGAGTTTGGCAGATGAAAAGAACTTTCAGAAATTTATTAATATCCAACAGGGATTTAATGAGAGCAAATGGGATGCTTTTCGTTGGCGCAGGGAAACCCGTTTAGAGGATATTATCAAGGACTTGCAAAAATTTTTGCAGGTAAAAAACAGTCCTCATGCCAAATTTAAGACAATTCAGGCTATGGCAGTGGTGAAGCGAAGCGAGAGTGGACGCATCCTGGAACTCGCGGTTAAAACTGATAAAAGCACCTTTATTCTTCACAAAGACGAAGTTCGCAGCGCCTTTGCTGCTCCTACAAGTACGCTTTTTTACCTAGAACCTCTGAATAAAGGCAAACCAGAACTGTGGGGATACGCTTTTATTGGTGGTGGATTAGGACATGGAGTTGGCTTGAGTCAAACTGGCGCTCAAAATCTAGCAAAACTAGGTTGGTCAAGTCCTAAAATTCTCCAATTTTATTATCCTGGTACTCAGATTCAAGTCCTCAACAAAGAGATTAAATTCTAAGCTAATCGCTTTTTACAGCAGTTTGCTTTTTGAGGGAGATACAAAATACAGGACTCAAAATTAGATAGAAAAAGTTTTTACCTCCTTATTCCTACCTCTAGAATAAGGAGTCAACAAAAGGCAAAATTGCTGAGGTGGAACTCCATACTAAAAAAATTAAGCAGGAACACTAAATTTACTGTGTTCCTGCTCAACATGAAATCAGTCTTTTTTTCAAAGTGGCTTTAAGAGGCACACACAAATTGATGCTTAGTCTCAACATTGAGACCTTGGACGATCACTCAGTCCAAATGTTCGAGCAACTATAATCACCAATAGAAATAGGTTTTTGGCTATTTAGTTTTGCTCTTAATAGAGTTCTTCTTCTTTGTGAGTTTCGATTGTGACATTAGAAGTTGGGTAAGCAACACAGGTTAGTACATATCCAGCTTCTATTTGATCGTCATCTAAGAATGATTGATCGCCTTGATCGACAGTACCTGATACGAGTTTACCTGCACAGGTAGAGCAAGCACCGGCACGACAAGAGTAGGGCAAGTCAATACCAGCTTCCTCAGCTGCGTCTAGAATATAGGTATCGTCTTCAACATCAAGGGTTGTGTTCAGCCCTTCAGCCTCGTTGATTAGTGTCACTTTATAAGTTGGCATTGAGTAATCCTCTCTTTTGTGAACGGCAGTATAAGTTATCTTAAGGCAAAGGTCGCGGCTGTTCTTGAGAATTAGCCGCTAGTTTATATTTGCTTCAATTCTGATACTACGAGAAAAATTAAACTATGTAACTCGAAATTGAACCCGATTAGTAATGAAATTTAGTTGCTTAATCCCGATAAGTTTTATTTATGTATTTACTGCCCTAGTTGAGCTGTGATAATAAAAAACTATGTTCTAGCTAAGAAAACATGATTAAATTTGATGTTATTTAAATTTGCAGCAAGGATTTTTAATCCATAAGATCAGACTTTTGTCAAGACAATCAAGAAACTTGAGAGGTTGTTTGAAATCAAGAAACTTCCTGCAACAACTCGGAAAATTTTAAGACTAACAAAAACCGATTTTTAAGCAGGTTACATAATGAGTTTGTGCCAAGTTTTTATATAAAATGATTATGTCTAATTCAGGAGCAGCTTTGGAAAAAGCAAGAGTGCGTGTAGGTTTGGTAGGTACTGGGTATGCGGCAAAGTTCCGGGCTGAAGCATTGCTCCATGATGAGCGATCGCAGTTGATAGCGGTTGTTGGTCATACCGCAGAAAAAACAGAAGCCTTTGTCAGAGAGTACCAGATTAAAGCATTAAGTTCTTGGCAAGAGCTAGTAGAGCGTGAAGATGTAGACCTAGTGGTGATTTGTACTGTTAATCGAGATCATGGTGCGATCGCTCGTGCAGCACTTACCAATGCCAAACATGTAATTATAGAGTATCCCCTTTCGTTGGATGTAGTCGAAGCAGACGAACTGATTGCCCTAGCCAAAGCACAAAAAAAACTCTTGCACGTAGAACACTTAGAACTTTTGGGTGGTTTGCATCAAGCCTTGAAGCAAAACGTAGCCAAAATTGGTGAAGTGTTTTATGCTCGCTACAGCACCATCAATCCCCAAAATCCTGCACCCCGTAAATGGACTTATAACCACGAGTTGTTCGGTTTTCCCTTAATTGGGGCACTGTCTCGCCTACATCGCCTCATCGATTTATTTGGTACAGTATTTACTGTTAACTGTCATCAGCGATATTGGGCAATAGAACCGGAATATTACCAAACCTGTTTCTGCACTAGTGAACTGTGCTTTAACAGTGGACTTTTAGCCCAAGTAGTATATGGCAAAGGCGAAAGTATTTGGCAATCAGAACGCAAGTTTGAAGTTCACGGAGAAAAAGGTGGTTTAGTCTTTGATGGCGACACAGGAATTTTCATCCAGCTAGGGGAAACAACATCTATAGAGGTTGGCCCTCGTCGGGGTTTGTTTGCCAAAGACACAGCTATGGTGTTAGACCATCTTTTTGATGGCACTCCTTTGTACGTTACCCCAGAGCAGAGTTTGTATACCTTAAAGGTTGCTGATGCTGCTCAAAGAGCTGCACAGACAGGGTTCACTATGTTTATGTAAATTTGTCTAGATAAAAGTTAATGAAAACTGAACTAATTGTCATTTTATCCCAACGAGAAATAGAGAAAATGCGTCAAGCTGGGCGTTTAGCAGCCAAACTTCTCCAGCATCTCGAACCGTTTGTGAAGCCAGGGGTTAGCACTCTAGAACTAAATGATGAAGCCGAACGTTGGACGCAAGCGCATGGAGCAAAAAGCGCACCTCTTGGCTATAAGGGTTATCCAAAATCGATTTGTACCAGTGTCAATGAGGTAATTTGTCATGGCATTCCCAACGCCAAGCAGATTCTTAAAGACGGTGACATTATTAATATTGATGTAACGCCCATTGTTGAAGGGTATCACGGCGATACATCCAAGACATTTTTTGTTGGTACTCCTTCCCCAAAAACCAGAAAGCTGGTAGAGGTGACAGAAGAGTGTTTGCGCCTGGGTATTGCTGAAGTTAAACCTGGGGCACGTATTGGCGATATTGGTGCAGCTATTCAAGAGTATGCTGAAGGGCAAGGCTTTTCTGTAGTGCGAGATTTTGTTGGACACGGCATCAGTAACATTTTTCACACTGCGCCGGATGTTCCTCATTATGGTACTCGCGGTAAAGGCAAGCGCCTGAGACCGGGGATGGTTTTTACTATTGAGCCAATGATTAATGAAGGTACTTACGAAGTTGAAGTTCTCAGCGACAAGTGGACTGCGGTAACGCGCGATCGCAAGCTTTCTGCTCAATGTGAGCATACCTTAGCTGTAACTGAAGATGGCGTTGAAATTCTCACTCTACCTGAAGGCGAGAATTACTAAACTGGTAGGTTTTCTACTACTTAATTAACACAATAACTCCAACTCTTGCTGCGGAAAATGTCACACTAGAGCAACTAATATTGCTCTATGGATTAGAGTTAGTTGATTCGGAAGAATTCTTTCGAGAGTGGTAAGATGACCTACCAGAACTCACAAACTTATATTTTTGGTGTCCGTAACCAGGGCAATAAGTTGTATAGCATACTCCAGATTTTGAAGCATATTAGTCAATTGCCTAATCAAAGATAGTTAGAATAATCAAGAGCAGCAATACCTGCTCTTATTCTGAACCTGGAAGGACAAATGTCTATGGTCTTAGCCACTGTTAATACAGGTACTATTAACTCTGAGGCATTCGTTGCTGGCTATCTGGATGATGGACGCTACGAGTTAATTGACGGAGAAATAATCGACTTGGAACCTACTGGACTTCATGAACAGGTTGCTGGGTTAATTAATCGTAAGCTTAACGTAGCAATTGATCTGCTCAACTTGCCTTGGTTTATTCCTATGAAATGTCTAATTAAGCCATTAGGTCAAAATTCAGCCTTTAGACCAGATGTTGTGATTCTTGATCAGACTAGTTTGGCAAATGAACCATTATGGAAAACTGAGCCAGTGATTACACTAGGCAAGTCTGTAAAGTTAGTAGTAGAGGTTGTCAGTACTAATTGGCAGAATGATTATGCTCGGAAAGTGGAAGACTACGAAGCTTTAGGTATTGGGGAGTACTGGATCGCAGATTATCTAGGGCTAGGAGGCAAACGCTACATTGGCTTATCCAAAGAACCTACAATCACGATTTATCAGTTAGTTGATGGAACTTATCAAGCACAACAGTTTAGAGGAACAGAACTCCTCATCTCCCAAACATTTCCAGGACTGAATCTGACCGCAGAACAGATATTTGTTGCGGGTCGCTAGAGTTAGAGATTGAGGAACACATCGTATTCTTTGGGAATAAACATTTACACTTTTTAAAGCTAATAAAAAAAACACAAGTGCGAATTTTATCACCGAAAAATCAATATTTATTAAATGATAAAGTAAAACATATATGGAGGTAAGATTATGACTCAATCATTGCCCAAATTACTCACCTTCAACGAATTTATTGAATGGTATCCCAATGACGCTAAACGCTATGAATTGCATAAAGGAGTAATTATTGAAATGCCGCCCCCAACTGGAGCGCATGAAAAAGTTGTGGGATTTATAGCCCATAAGCTAACTGTCGAGTTTGATCGCCTGAATCTTCCCTACACTATACCCAAAACTTCATTTATCCAAACTCCTTCTGCCAAATCCGCTTATTCGCCTGATGTGTTGCTGCTAAATCTTGATAATCTCGACAATGAACCACTTTTTCAAAAACAGTCAACAGTAAGCCAAGCATCATCAGTTCCAATAGTTATAGAAGTTGTTTCAAGCAACTGGCGAGATGATTACTACAATAAGCTTGGGGATTATGAAGAAATGGGAATTCCCGAATATTGGATTGCTGATTATGCTGCATTGGGCGCAAGAAAGTTCATCGGTAATCCCAAACAACCCACTATTTTTGTATGCGAATTAGTTGATGGTGAATATCAAATGACACCTTTTCAAGGTAACACAGCGATTTTATCACCTACTTTTCCCCAATTAAATTTAACTGCACAACAGATTTTTAATGCGGCTAACTAATTTTTTATCTAGTCTTTCAAGACGCGATAAATCGCGTCTCTACATGAATATTTTGGGCTTATAGAAATACTCTTTGAGTTGTGAAAACATAGATTAGGAAACGAACCGCATAGACGCAAAGCGTCTTCCCGTAGGGTAAGACGCAAAGAAAGGAAAGAAGAAAGAGAGATATAGGACTACTATAAATTTCTGAACTGTATTGTCTTATAACTATCTTCCCAACTTATTAGGAATACCTTCACAACCACCGGGAATAGTAGCTCTAGTTTTTTCGCCACCCCAAGTACAACAGTAGCAACGTGCAGACTCAGACATCCGTTGCACATTACTGAAATCGGCATTTTCCACTACAGCGCCAGTTTGTTCGCCAGTTTCATAATCTGGC
Source organism: Nostoc sp. FACHB-133 (assembly GCF_014698055.1). Taxonomy (NCBI): domain Bacteria; kingdom Bacillati; phylum Cyanobacteriota; class Cyanophyceae; order Nostocales; family Nostocaceae; genus Nostoc; species Nostoc sp. FACHB-133. The sequence goes on along the minus strand of NZ_JACJSH010000014.1, from coordinate 145,223 downwards.
GGTTCAGTCCGACTACGGGGTGATGCTTTATCTACTACACCGTAGAATAGGCGAATGCCGTTGATATCGGCACCAGTGAGATTAGCATTATATAAAATTGTGCGGGAGAGGTTGGCTTTTACTAAGTCACAACCGGTCAAATTAGCGCGGACAAGATTAGCTTCGCTGAGGTCAGTCCAACGTAAATCAGTACCAGAAAGGTCGGCTGCGGCTAGCATTACACCTAAATCGATGACACGCAAACCTTCCAGACGGTCTTCTGCATATCCGCCAGTCCCATCGAGAATGGCTCGACCTAATAGGCGATCGCGTTTTAGGGGTGACAACAACTTGGAACGTGAGAGAAAGCGGAGAATTTTCGCTTTACCACTACCATCAACGCTACTTAAAATTGCCGCAGTGCGTCCTTCAGCGATCGCTCTTTCTTGAGGCCAATCTTCTAATAATCCTTCTTCATCTAGCACCAAGTCTGAAATGCCTTGGAAATAGGAATCAATTGTCTGTTGCTGGGTGATAATATTTTGCTGAACTGTAAGCAGGTTTTGCTGAATTGTCAAGTCTTTGGAAATAACATATTGCCGCCACGCTACATAAACAGCAATGATGGCGATGAGAATTTGTCCCAAAGCGCCAAACCATTCTGCTAGGCTACCAGCAATATCCCAGTTAATTTTGCGTCCTAAAACAAGTAAGCGATCGCTCACACCTGTGAACCTGATCAAGCCGATGATTGCTACTAGTAATCCCAAAAAGGCCACAAACAAGGTGCGTTCTTGGGGTGAAAACCACTCATCTAAAACTATTTGTAACCAAGGCAATAATATGGCTAAGGATAACAGCAAAGTTATCAGTGTTCCGATAATGCCAACGATCCAGTTATTGAGGATAATTCCAGTCAAGGTGATGGCGATCGCTATTAGAGTAATTAGCAATGCCCTTGGCTTAACTGTGAATTGGCTAGTAATGGGTTGCCTGAAGTCAGAACGGGCTTGTTTGAGAGCATTTGTATGTTGCGGAGATTGCAAAGATGCGATCACCGCTAGTACATCTGAGGTTAGGTTTCTCTCAGTTGAACTACCGTCAAAGTCATCCGGTTGCAAGTCGTTTTCGGGGACTGGTTCTGGGGTTGGTAGATTAGAGGAATCGGGTTCAATCGTCATGTTTTCTATTTTGCCCCTTCAATCCAGGTTATACAGCGTTCCTACCGGAGTAAATCGTTGAAAAACAAGCTGAAGATTATCCTGCTTGTGCTTGTGGCAACTACCACTATTGCCCTGACAGTCATTGCTAAACCTGTTGCTCATTTGACTTTAACAGCCTGGAGCGATCGCAATGATCGTCAACCTCTTCCTCCTGGCACGGTTGATGATGCCAGTCACCTGAATCAGACACAGGTGACAATTAAGCAGGTTAATAGTCAGCCTGGAATTACTGAGGTGATATTACAGTCTGTACTTAGAGATGCCTTACGTCAAGATAAGAAGGTAGCGATCGCTGGTTCACGCCATACTATGGGTGGTCACACTCTGTATGCTAAAGGCATCTCCCTGGCGATGCTTAACTTCAACCGGATGCAATTCAATCCGGCGACTAAAATTCTGACGGTACAATCAGGAGCTAAATGGTCTAAGATTATTCCCTACCTAAATGAACGTGGCTATTCTGTCGCTGTTATGCAGTCCAACAACGATTTTTCTGTTGGCGGTACAATGAGCGCCAATGCTCATGGCTGGCAACATAATAGTCCCCCCTTTGCTAGCACAGTCGAAAGTTTCCGGTTAATGCTGGCAAGTGGCAAGGTTGTACAGTGTTCCAGACAGGAAAACCCAGAGTTATTTTCTCTCGTTTTAGGCGGTTACGGATTATTTGGGATTATTCTTGACGTGGATTTGAGAGTAGTACCCAATGAGACGTATATAGCAGAACGGTTCGTGATTAAAAGCGAGAATTATATTGATACCTATCGGCAACGGGTAGATGGTGCAGCCAATATTGGTATGGCATACGGTAGACTTTCTGTTGCCCCGGAAAGCTTTTTAGAAGAAGCTATTCTCACCACTTACCGCCAAATTCCCCAAGGAAGTCAGGCTATTGTCTCTTTAGAAAAACAGCCAGATTCTGGATTACCTCGGACGGTTTTCCGGGGCAGCATTGGCAGTGACTATGGCAAAAACTTGCGCTGGCAATTAGAAAAAATCGTTGGGGGAGAAGCGGGAAGCCGGGTTTTGAGAAACCACATTCTCAATCGTCCCTCCACCTTATTTGAAAATCGTCATCAGGCAGAGACTGACATCCTGCATGAGTACTTTATTCCCCCTCAATCTCTGGAAGCTTTTTTAGAGAAGTGTCGCGTGATTATTCCTCAATCCAAAGGGGATTTGCTCAATGTCACGGTGCGAAATGTTCACCAAGATAACGACAGTTTTCTCAGATATGCCGATGGGGAAGTTTTTGGATTGGTGATGCTGTTTCATCAGCAACGCACTCAAGAGGGAGAGGCAATGATGGAGGTAATGACCCAGAAATTGATTGAAGCAGCCCTTGCGGTTGGCGGTAGGTATTATCTACCCTATCGTCTTCATGCTACACCTGAACAATTTCGTCGAGCTTATCCACAATCGGCTAAATTTTTCGCCCTCAAGCGTAAGTACGACCCCAATGGGATTTTTCAGAATTATTTTTACCTGAAATACGGCAAATAAATGAAATGTATTTGATGATTTTAAGCTCTTTACTCTGCGTCCTCTGCGCCTCTGTGGTTAAAAAACTTTTAAACCGCAGAGGCACAGAGATCGCTGAGAAAAAATAAGAGATTTTATAAGTCACATTGAAAGACCTAGTTGTGGGGTGCGCATCTTGCCGCCCTGATTAATCAGCGTCCAAGATATCCACCCCACAAAATTGAGTAATTTATTGGTTGGAATTCCCAGTCCTTTGCCCTCAATTAAGGTGCAAGGGCATTACCCCGAATTAGACTACCAATAGTTTTGGCAGTAATCTTCAATTGGGTGATGGGATTAGCTGGAACAACCGTTTTATACAGATAGCTATCGAATGTTAGCCGTTGTACATCGAGGTCATCACACATTTCCACAAACGCTTCGCGGGTAGCGTCGGAACGATAGAATACGCTTTGCAGAATGTCCAACACCTTGTAGGTGAGTCCGTATCTTTTATCCCAACGCTTCAGGTAAATTTTGAGGTCGCCTTCTGTAGGAATCCGGCTACCACTGTTAGATGTTTCTACAATGGTTTCGGCACACATCCGGCCAGATTTAGCGGCAAAATAAATACCTTCACCAGAAGACTTGGTAACATAACCAGCAGCATCTCCCACCAAAGCGATGCGACCAACGACACGACGGGGACGGGGATGTTCAGGAATGGGGTGGGCTTCGACTTTGATGATTTTACCGCCTGCCAATTTTTCGGAAGCACGGGCGCGGATACCAGCTTGTAACTGTTTGATGCTGGCTTTGTTGATGTGCATTGTGCCAGTACCGACAGCTACGTGGTCATATTTGGGGAAAACCCAAGCGTAGAAATCGGTCGAAACGTCATCACCGACATACATTTCGGCGAGGTCGTTGTAGTAGGCCATTTTGTCTTCGGGTAAGCGAATTCGCTCTTGGAAAGCGATCGCATAATTGTAATCCCCAGCGTCCATTTCTTTAGCAACGCGAGAATTAGCCCCATCCGCCCCAATGATTAGATCCACCTTCAGGGTTTTGGCAATCCCCTGTGAAATACCTTCTGTATGGTCAACGTAATGGATGGTATAGGGATCAGTATTGTTTCCTGGTATATCAAGTTTATGAACAGTGGCATTAATTAAATTTGCGCCTAATTTTGCCGCGCGATCGCGCAAAAAGCCATCCAGCACTTCCCGGCGGCACATTCCTATATATTCATCTTCATTTACCAGATTGATATCAACTTCCCGATTAGAAGGTGAAATCATTTTCATCTTCCGTACCCGGCGATCGATAATCTCTGGTGGTAAGTCAAATTCACTCACCATACATAGGGGAATTGCGCCCCCACAAGGCTTTGCATTGTCTAGCTTCCGCTCAAATAGGTAGGTTTCAATCCCAGAGGCTGCCAGTGTTTCAGCGGCAGATGAACCAGCAGGGCCTGACCCAATAACAGCAACCCGTAGTGTCAAAGGTCTTTCTCCCAAATCTTCACATTTACCGAGAGCATACTACCACGGTCTTTCTAGTGATTTGGCGCTTTTCCTCCAGGTTTATGCTTAAATGCAATATTCCTTAATGTTTCGATACGAATTGAGATTGGGAATTGGGCATTGGGAATCGGGCATTGGGAATGGGGCATTGGGCATTGGGAATTGGGAAGAATGAAGAATATTGCCCCCCAGTCCCCAGTCCCCAGTCCCCAGTCCCCAGTCCCCAGTCCCCAATCCCCAATCCCAAAATATGCAGATTTCCTTGTTCGATTCTTTTGCTAGACAAGTTAGTACCGCCGCAATTACCGGATATCAAAAGCACATTTCCCCACACAAAGGTTTTGCTTGTGCCCACAGAATACTATATGGCGGCGAATCATGCTCTGGGTACTTCAAGCGGGTAATTGCTAAGGAAGGGTTAAAAGTAGCATTTGTCAATAGTCGTGAACGATTTCAAGCTTGTAAAGAAGCTAACCATATTTTGCGTAAACGCGCAGTAGCTTTCCGCTATGTGTCTATGCAAATCGAAAATTCCGAAGAATCTACAGAAGAAGCAGAAACACAGCAACGAAAACAAGCATCTGGTAAAGTTGGTCAAACATCATCATTTATTAACAGCAACAATACTGAATGTTTTGATTGTGCGGATTTAGGCTGCAATTGTGCCGAAATACTTAATATAGCTCCTGATTGTAGTCCCCCGGATTGTGGTTTCCTGGATTGTAGTGGCGCTGATTGTAGCTTCCTCGACTGTGGCAGTTGCGGTAGCTAAATCTTGTTCATCCATAAATAACGATATATGGTATATGTAAGACACAGTAATCCTACCAAGGATCTGTAGATTTAGTTGCAGAGGTATAGCAGCAGTGGGCATAGTAGTTGAGAATGTCTCCAAACAATTCGGGAGTTTCAAGGCTGTTGATGAGGTTAGCCTGGAAATTAAAAGTGGTTCGCTAGTTGCGTTGCTTGGGCCGTCGGGGTCGGGTAAATCTACGCTACTACGGTTAATTTCCGGTTTAGAAATGCCAGATAGCGGCAAAATCCTGCTTACCGGTAAGGATGCTACATACCAAAGCGTGCAGCAGCGCAATATTGGCTTTGTATTTCAGCACTATGCCCTATTTAAGCATTTGACTGTTAGGCAGAATATTGCTTTTGGCTTAGAAATTCGTAAGGCACAGCCAAAGAAGATTAAAGGAAAGGTAGAACAATTACTAGAGTTGGTGCAATTGAGTGGATTAGGCGATCGCTATCCATCACAACTTTCTGGTGGTCAAAGACAACGGGTAGCCTTAGCAAGGGCATTAGCAGTAGAACCTGAAGTGTTACTCCTAGATGAACCCTTTGGCGCACTTGATGCTAAAGTCCGCAAAGATTTACGGGCATGGTTACGCCGCCTCCATGATGAGGTTCATGTTACCACGGTTTTCGTCACCCACGACCAAGAGGAAGCAATGGAGGTTTCCGATGAAGTTGTGGTCATGAATAAAGGGCGCGTGGAACAGGTAGGGACACCATCGGAAATTTATGATAATCCTGCCACCGCATTTGTGATGAGCTTTATCGGCCCTGTAAATGTATTACCCAGCAACTCGAAGATTTTTCAAAGTAGCGGATTTGATGCGCCACATCCACAAGTATTTTTGCGCCCGCAAGATGTGATTTTAGAAAAGGCTGCTAACGGTACCACTACACCTGCAACAGTGAGCCGATTGATACATTTGGGTTGGGAAATTCAGGTGGAATTAACTTTCGATGACGGGCAAGTGGTGATGGCCCATTTAACGCGCGATCGCTTTAATGACTTAGAGTTAGAACCGAAACAGCGTATATATGTCAAGCCAAAGGATGCAAAATCCTTCCCTGTGTCTTATTCAATTTAGACTTTTACCAGTTTCCCAATGGTCAAAACCCCTAGTTAATCGCTGTCTAATTCAGCTATTGACTTGGGGTTTTAATCTTACATAAGTAGGTCGGCGCAATTAAAGCTAACTGGCTAAGGCTGTCATTTTTCATTGGTAAGGGTTTTAAGCCTATTTCCATTTCGTAATATACTTGGGTTTTTTCGCACCAACTTACTTAGAGGATGTTTGAAAAGTGGTTTGTTGTGATTTTAATCAAATTATTACCCCCCTTAAATCCCACCATATAAAGGGTGGAAACCGGAAAATAATCTAGTTCCCTCCCCTTTATAAGGGGAGGGTTAGGGTGGGGTAAAAAATATTTGATACATCAATCACAACTTTTCAAACATCCTCTTAGGCTAGAAGGATAACAACACCGAAACTTCCAAGATGAAAACCCTAATCATTGATAATTATGACTCTTATACTTTTAATCTTTATCAATTAATTGCAGAAGTCAATGCAGAGTATCCCACTGTGATTTACAACGATCAATTTGCATGGGATGAACTGCAACATTGGGAATTTGACAACATTGTGATTTCACCAGGGCCAGGCCGTCCTGAGAATCTAAAAGATTTTGGGATCTGTAGTCAAGCTATTCAAAATACCCAAGTGCCCCTTCTAGGTGTTTGTCTTGGACATCAAGGACTTGGTAATGAGTATGGAGGAAAAGTTATTCATGCACCTGAAGTTCAGCATGGTCGGATCAGTGAAGTTTATCACAATGGTACTGATTTGTTTGCGGGAATTCCTTCTCCTTTCTCTGTTGTGCGTTACCATTCTTTGCTGGTTGCAAATGACCTACCAGACTGTTTAGAAAAAGTAGCGTGGACAGAGGACAATCTGGTGATGGGAATGCGCCATCGATCTTTGCCGCTATGGGGTGTGCAGTTTCATCCAGAGTCAATCTGTACTCAATATGGACAAACCTTATTCGAGAATTTTAGAGAGATTACCCTAAAATTTGCCCAAGAACGCGGCAATAATCCGAGAAAACACTATTGGGTAGGAGATAGTGGTGCTGCTCTCATACCTGCAAGTTCTTCTTCCCAAAAACAGCAACAGGAATTTCAACTTTGTACGCAGAAGTTGAATCTGTATCCCGATACCGAGCAAATGTTTGTGCATTTGTTTGGCAAATCACCAAATACCTTCTGGCTAGATAGCAGTCTGGTTGAATCCGGTCTTTCTCGCTTTTCCTTTATGGGAGATAGCAGTGGCGAAAACAGTCTGCTAATTCGCTATCAGACGCGATCGCAGGAACTCACAATTACACAGTCCGATACCATAAGCTGTAAGACTAAGGGGATTTTTGAATATCTCCAGCATGAAATTGAACGGCGACATTGCCCATCTGATGATTTACCCTTCGATTTCAACTGCGGGTTTGTAGGTTACTTTGGCTATGAACTAAAGGCAGAGTGCGGGTCTAAATTAAATCACCCCTCTAGCTTACCTGATGCCATGTTTCTGCTGGCCGATCGGATGATTGCAATCGATCACCAGGAGCAAACCCTCTATCTGCTTTGCCTAATTCAGCACGGACAAACCGCCTCAGCAGAAGCCTGGTTTGAATGGATCAGACACCAAATTGACCATCTTCTTCCCCTATCGCCTATTGTTCCACCAGAAGTTCAGATACCTGTTATTTTCCGATTAAGTCGGTCTGAAAGGACTTATCTTGATAATATTCAGATGTGTTTGCAAGAAATTCACGAAGGAGAAACTTATCAAGTTTGTTTAACAAACAAGATTCACACAGACACAACACCCGATCCCCTGGTGTTCTATCGTTCATTACGCCGCATCAATCCTGCTCCATACTCTGCATTTTTGCGCTTTGGCGATGTGGCGATCGCTTGCTCATCTCCAGAGCGATTTCTGCACATTGATTGTCAAGGCTGGGTGGAAACAAAGCCTATTAAGGGAACGCTACCACGAGGAAAAACACCCAACGAAGATTTTATCCTGCGTGAAAAATTGCAAAACAGTGAAAAAGATCGGGCTGAAAATCTGATGATTGTGGATTTGCTTCGCAATGACTTAGGACGGGTTTGTGCAGTCGGTACTGTCCATGTTCCCAAATTGATGGATGTAGAAACCTATGCGACTGTACATCAACTGGTGACGACTATTCGCGGTCATTTACGCGCTGATATGAGCGCCACAGACTGCATTCGCAAAGCCTTTCCCGGCGGTTCGATGACAGGCGCTCCCAAACTTAGAACCCTTGAGATTATCGATCGATTAGAGCAAGAAGCACGGGGAGTTTACTCAGGAGCGATCGGCTTTTTGGGATTGAATGGTTCGGCTGATTTGAATATTGTCATTCGTACTGCTGTGCTGACTCCAGAACAAACCTCAATTGGCATTGGCGGCGGCATTGTGGCGCTTTCCGATCCTGAGATGGAGTTTCAAGAAACACTCCTGAAAGCAAAGGCATTGATTCATGCCATGATGATCGCCACGCATGGAGCCTTTGATTCTAACCAATATTACATCCAGGGGATAGAAACAGAGGCTTTTGATAGCTATAAAAAAGTGCGAGCAGTTTACTAGCTGCCGCTAATACCATTTCTTTGTGAGGTTGCACCAAACCCTTTTAACTTTTTCTTTCTTTGTGTCCTTTGCGCCTTTGCGGTTCGTTTTTCTTTCCTATACCTAAATCTGATTTAGCCCATCTTCATACAGAAGAAAGATAACCCCAGTCGGGTAACTCGCTCAAAATCCCAACAGATGGGATTTTTGTTAGACTACTCACCTGTGCGTAACCAATATAAAAAAATGGGGTTTAACGCCTTAATCCTCAAGTGTATATCAACTCCGATCGCCCAAATGAGGTAAATTCGTTAAGACAACCTTAACAGGGATATCCTCTGAAACTCCCCTATTCCCGTTCCCCTAACATGTTTGTCAAATTAACTGTTAATTTTTTAGTTGTTGGGCTTTATAACAAAGACTACTAACAACTTTATTTAAGATGCTAACTCTGTTAAAAACAATTCGACATGCGATCGCAAGTTGGTGGTCTGAGTTTACCCTCCAGACTAAGCTGCTGGCTGTGGCTACATTGGTGGTTTCCTTGGTGATGAGTGGTTTGACCTTCTGGGCTGTGAATACAATCCAGCAGGACGCGCGGATGAATGACACCCGCTTCGGGCGTGACTTGGGTTTGCTGCTTGCTGCCAATGTTGCCCCCCTCGTGGCTGACAATAATCTCACGGAGGTTGCCCAATTTTCTCAACGCTTCTACAGCAGCACCTCTAGCGTGCGTTATATGCTTTACGCTGATGAAACCGGGGAAATCTTTTTTGGCATACCTTTTTGGGAAGCCGAGGTAGAAAATTCTCTCACCATTAAACGGCGAATACAACTGCCAGAAGATTACCCTGGTGATGGGGAAAAGCCGATGGTGCGGCAACACATGACCCCAGATGGAGTTGTTACCGATGTATTTATTCCACTGATCGTTAACAAGAAATACTTAGGTGTATTAGCGATCGGTATCAACCCCAATCAGACTGCTGTCATCTCCACCAATTTTACCCGCGATGTCACCATTGCCGTTTTTATCACAATTTGGGTAATGGTGATTTTGGCAGGAGTAATAAACGCTTTGACCATCACTAAACCAATAAAAGAACTCCTGGTTGGGGTAAAGGAAATTGCTACCGGGAATTTCAAGCAGCGCATTGATTTACCTTTAGGGGGCGAACTAGGGGAGTTAATTTTAAGCTTTAATGAGATGGCAGAGCGATTAGAACGCTATGAAGAACAGAATATTGAAGAATTGACCGCCGAAAAAGCCAAGCTAGAAACCCTAGTTTCCACGATCGCAGATGGTGCTGTGTTGATTGATAACAACATGCAGGTGATATTAGTCAACCCTACAGCGAAGCGAATTTTTGGCTGGGAAACGGCTGATGTGGTCGGCTGCAATGTGTTGCATCACTTGCCGTCAGCAGTACAAATGGAAATCAGTGGCCCATTGTATGAAATGGCAGCAGGTGAATGTGAAAGTGCCGAATTCCGCATTTTTCTTAACCAACCCACCCAACGAACAATCCGCATTCTTTTGACGACAGTACTCAATGTGCAAAGAGAAAGCATCAAAGGTATTGCGATTACCGTCCAAGATATAACCCGTGAGGTGGAATTAAACGATGCAAAAAGTCAATTTATCAGCAACGTTTCTCACGAACTGCGAACGCCTTTATTTAACATCAAAACCTATATTGAAACCCTGCATGACTACGGCGAAGACTTAGGATTAGAAGAAAGGCAAGAGTTCTTGCAAACAGTTAACCATGAAACCGATCGCCTGACCCGCCTAGTTAACGATGTTTTAGATTTATCAAAACTCGAATCTGGTCGTCAGTATAACTTCGATGGAGTGGATCTAGCCCAAGCGATCGAGCAAACATTGCGTACTTACCAACTCAATGCCAAAGATAAAGGTGTTGAACTTCTTCAGGAAGTTGATGCTAATTTACCCCTAGTAATGGGTAATTACGATCTGTTAGTACAAGTTTTTGGCAACCTAATTGGTAATGCCCTCAAATTTACCAAAGCCGGTGGTAAAGTAGCAATCCGCGCTTACCAACTAGATTTCAAACCCAATCACAGCCAATCTTCTCCAGTGCGGATTGAAATTTCCGATACTGGAATTGGCATCGCGACAGAAGACCAGCACTCAATTTTTGAACGCTTCTTTCGTGTAGAAAACCGAGTTCACACCCTAGAAGGCACAGGTTTAGGATTATCGATTGTCAGAAATATCATCGACAGACATCGTAGTAAAGTCCATCTAGTGAGTGAAGTTGGCATTGGTACAACTTTCTGGTTCGACTTAGCTGCCTTTGAGGAAAAAGCGCCACCGATACAAGTTGAAGCTATTACTGAAGCATCCAAAATCACCACAGCCTGAAGTTTAGGGATTGGGCATTGTTGTTAATTTTGACCATTTCCTATTCCCAATCCCCAGTAAACACCAATCAAGACCTTAATATCACGAACAACAAACAGACCAATAATAAACCTAATAGCAACAGCAAAGCCTGATTGCGTTTTACCCAAGTTTTCACAGTTACAGCAAAACTGTTAGTGTAACGCTGCTGTTCCAACTCTAACTTTGTCTGTTCAATATTTTGGTAGAGGGTACAGTCTTTGGCGTAGGGACGCTGAGGAAAATTGCAAGTATCATCAGCGTGATAGGTGCAGGTGTCGCACAGATACCCATCCCCAGTGGCGCGGTGCAATGGAATACCGGGATGACCGTAAGCTTTGAGTGTAGTCCGGCAATAGGGACAACTAATAGCTTGACTATCAACGAGTTGATGGCAGTGGGGACAAGATACAGTAGCCAAAACCTTTAGCACAAATAGGTAAACACTTTGATTCTACCCATTTACAAGAGTAATGGGTAAATACATAGGTAGCCTGTTAATTTTGAGTATGATTAACTCTAAAAATTAGTGATTTTTCCAGCAAAAGTACTAATTTTATGATGAGAATTTATATTTTTATAAGTGATTTATATCACTCAGAATAATTAAAGGTATGCCATAATCTAGCAAGTATGAGGTTTTGTGCTAAGTCCAATAATTATTTAAAGGTAGAAAAATATTGCCTTTTAATCCTGAGCTATGCCGTAACGAAAGCGAAGTTGAAAGCAAACTCATAGTGCAATATTTGCTACCGCAGCTAGGTTATACTCCTGACACCTGGCATCAAGAAGTTGCCGTTGGTAGCATCCGCTTAGATTTCTTAGCATTTGCTGCACAGGTGATTCCCTTTGTCTTAGATGCCAACTCACCCTTGAGTGTCGTCATGGAGGCAAAGCATCCCAAACAAAACTTAAATAATCATGTCCCGCGACTCAGGCATTATTTGACCAGCTTGAATGTCAGGTATGGATTGCTGACTAATGGCAAAGAGATTAGAATTTATCAAAAATTACAGGCTGATATTCAGTTAATATTTCAATGCTCTGGGAAAGAAGTTGATATTAATTTAGATAAAATTAAAGGTTTAATTGGTAGAGAGAGTCAGAAAGAAGGACAGTTAGTAGATAAAGCAGAAGTTCAAAAAACTGAAAATGATTCCAATTTTGAAACCAAAAGGCAACATTCAATGAAAACGATTGCAATCTACCACAATAAAGGTGGCGTTGGGAAGACTACTGTTGCAGTTAATCTTGCAGCAGCATTACGTAAAAAAGGCAAAATAGTACTTTTGATTGATATAGATTCTCAAGCAAATACTACTTTTGCTACAGGATTAATCAAATTTCAATTTGAAGAAGATGATAATTTAAGAGAGCGAAACGTATACCATTTATTAGAATCAGGAGATTTTAACTTTATTCCCGAAGTAGTACGTACATCTGATTATTTCAACAATCCAGAAATTGATGTTATTCCTTCACATATCACATTAATTGAGTCTCAGGATAAACTGAATAAAATATTAGCTAGTAGGAGTAGGCTAGTAACAAAATTAAAAAGGGTAGAAAACAACTATGATGTTGTAATTATCGATACTCCACCTTCTAGAGATTTGTATGCTGAAGTTGCACTGATTGCTACTGATTACCTGATAATTCCATCGGATTTGAAACCATTTGCTAACCAAGGTTTACCAACGGTCAAAAATTTTGTTAATCAAATCAATGAATCCAGAGAAATGATGGGTAAACCGCCCATTAGTATAATGGGTGTTCTTGCTTCTAAAATCTCAACAAATGCTAAATTTTTACAATACAATTTCCCCAAACAGAGAGAAGTAATTTCAGAACGCTATCAACTGCCACTTATGGAAGCTGTAATTTATGACAGAACAGCGTTGTCAGAATGTATGAATCAGACTCTCTTAGTTGGAGATTTAGAATATCCTGACCCTAAGTCTATTATTAAATTTGCAGAATTAAAAACTTCTGCTCAAATTTCTGCTGAAGAATTTAATGTATTAGCAGATGAAGTTATCCGAAAAATGGGAGTTGATTAATGATTAATTTTTCTTTAGTGGATGTAAAAAGCATTACTTCTAATGAGCCTCGGTCAAATTTTGCAGAAGCTGATTTAGAGAACCTTGCAGATATAATTATAGAAACAGGAGGAATTATAAGACCATTAATTTTGAAAGGAACAGGGGTAGAAAGCTATACAGTAATCGATGGGCATTTTGAATATTATGCTGCTGTTAGGGCAAGAGAAAAAAATCCTCGACAAGGTGAAATGGTTAATGCTTTTGTCATAGCCCCAAAAGTAGAAGATTTAGTAGTAAAGCAAGTTGAATCTCTCAAGGGAATTAATTTTTCTATTAAACCAGTAACACCACAGCCTGAAACAACAAAATTAGAACCACGTCTGGCAAATCTAGAATTACGTCTTGAGAAGCAATTCAATGAATTTAAGTCAGAATTTATACAAGAAAGACAGAGAATAGAGAATCAGTTCAAACAACTTGAAAACCTTATTCCCCAAAAGGGTGAACAAAATAATCCACTTAGTTTATTGAACTCTTTGGATAAAGATGAATTATCTATAAAATTACAACGCTCTAGAATTTCTGGAGCAGAAAAACTTGCCAAAGCTATAGAAGATGCTCGACATAAAAAGCCAAAGCAAAAATTTGAAGATTATCGTGATGTAGTAAAATCTGTTAAAAACTTGGGTGATAAAACAATTTTGACTATTATTGATGAGTGGTCAAGAAATTATTAGAATCGTAGTAGCGCGGCAAGCCTAAAATATAGGGTTCAAACAATCTAGAAAATCCAACAACAACAAAATATTCTCTGATGACTCAACCCAATAAATTAAGCTTGCCGCGCTAGTAGGTTAAGATTTTTGGCTCTAACTGAACCATATTGCAATATGTCAATGTCTAACCCCGCACTTGTCGCAGTGCATTAAATGCCTTACCTCGCAACCCAACTGGTAATAGCGATAATCCTAAACCAGTCCAAGCTTTAGGAGTTGAAAAAGACTGCCCTGCCAAAACTAGCTCTCTGCCTTTTTGCGTTTCACCCTTTTCAATTAAACGCAAACCTAATAATAACTGCGTTTCAGTTAGACGATTTTTCCTGATTGTCTCTATTTTTTCAGAATCAAACTTATAACTTTCTAAATACCGCATTTTATCAAATAAATAAGGAATGGCTCTATTTATACCTTGCTGTTCTGCATGAGTGCGATATTCCATCAATAATTGTGGTAAATAATAACCCTTTTTTCCAGCCAAAGCTAGACGCACAAATAAATCATTATCTTCACAGTTTTGCATATTTGGCTGCATAAATCCTAGCTCTTGCAAGGTTTTGCGGCGAAATAATGTTGCGCCAACTTGAAAGCTTTGGTTAACAAATACAACTTCCAACAAATTATCTACAACACCTGCTGGTAAATTCTTCCTACCCCAGCGATGAGTATTTTCTTGAGTTTTTGCCTCATCCCGCACATTGTTAATATCAATTATCCAATGATCTGTACCAACAAAATCAATGCTAGAGTCTTGAGCAAGAATCGCTGCGGTACTTGCGAGAAAATCGGGTGTGAGCCGATCGTCATCATCAAATTTAATAAAATATTCACCACTGGCTGCATTAAAGCCAGAGCGCATATTATTACTTTTACCAATATTTTGCAGATGACGAATATATTTAATCCGTTGGTCTGTGTACTGTGACATCAATTCAGGTGTGTGATCGCTAGAACCGTCATCACAAACAATTAGCTCAAAGTCTTGCTCAGACTGATTCAGTACACTTTCAATGGCATAAGGAAGAAGATTAACACGATTAAAAGTAGGAATGCAAACAGTAATTTTAGGCATATTTTATACTAGTAACTGAAAAATATAGAAAATAGAATGCTAATTTAACACGTCACCAATAAAGCTATATTTAACGGAGAGTTCTTTGAATTTTATTCATTGTTTTGTTAAAGAAATTGTTAGTTTTAGTAATTATACTCGCTGGCTTAAGCTGTTTTGGTCTTTGTTCTGGTTGTTTAAGAAAGCGATAATGCAAAAATTCATTTCCATAACATATATTGATATCTTGCCCTTGAGATAACTGGGCAAAATCACGAGAAGAATAGCTCATATAATGTATACGATGAATTGGTTTTAAGCCATCTTGATTGTAAAGAACGTTATTAATATTGACAAAGGGATCTGCATTGGCACAGTTACCCGTTCTATCTTCACCATTGAGGCTAAGTGTAAAGTTAAAAAGTGGGCGATCGCAGCGCAAGGTCATATAGTTAAACAAAAAGGAATCGTCCCACCATCCATGTCCATTAATCCACTCAACTTCTTTTTGGTTAATTAATCGTTCCTTCATTATCTCAATATCTTTAACAGTAAACAATCCTCGTTTAGAGCCAAAAAAGCTAGAACAATGCAGCTTAGGGCGTATATCCGCTTCTGTATACAGTCCAGTTTTCTCTATAACTGAAATATTTAACGCTGCAACAGTCCTATCCTTAAGGTGTTCCCAATCATCAAAAACAAAATCTGATGTTTCTAGCTTGTCAATTACATTATTGAGTGGCTTCATTGCCAAACTATCACCATCATAAAATACGAACTTATCAAAAATGCCCTCAAAGGCAACAAACTTTCTTTGTAAATGACTTTTGTACCAACTAGGACGTGATAGTTTTGTATCTTTTTCCCTTGGATGTGCTGCCCAAACCTGATGAGCAAATTCTTCCCAGTGTTGAATTACGTCCCAGTTATCAAATAAGATTACATTTTTTCGATTATTAATTTCTTTCCTAACTAAATCTAGTTGCTCATTATATGGAATTATACAAATAGGAATATCTGCACTAACATTCACCTCAATACTGTTTAGCAAAGCTACTAGTTGGTCAAACACCACATCATTAGCCAGGGTGTAGATACCGAAGGAATCCATTTTGATAAATCCTTTTTCTCTTGCAGTGACTGAGTAACGCAAATAATATTCTCGTTATTTTTTGAGCTATTATTCTCGAATCATTATTAGTATACACATCTTTACACTTTATACTGGGGCAAGGAGTAAGGGATTTTGCTTAGTTTGGATGATACTAACCTTACTCGTTGTTTGTCTGCATCGTCAAAACCCATGCAGTGGCCTTGCTTTTTCCAAAAATGTCCTGTGCGTTAGGACATTCGATTAAAGTACGTGGCAGTGTACCAGTAATGAGACTATCTGGGATGCTGTCTAGAATGCAATAATATTTGGGGCTGCCCAAAGCGGTAGTGGCTGTCTTTCAAAAAATTAGCAATAATGCACGGAGCAAAAATTTATCGAAACAGAATTCAGGAGTCAGGAGCCAAAATTCAGAATGGATTTTGTGCGACTGGTGGATGAATCCAGGGGTTTAAGACCCCCACTAAATCCTTGATTTAGTGGTGCAACAATTCAGTGGCGGGTCTGAATCCCCCACTGATAGCGTCGGCGGTAAGCGAGTCCGCGATAGCGAAGCGTTAGCGAGTCTTCGAGCGTCGCGTCTTCATTCTGACTCCTGTTAGCGGTAGCGGGGCGTTTAGCCCATTCTGACTCCTGAATTCTTCTTCAATTTTGAACTTGCATCAGCCCAGAATTAATCACTGATAAGTAAATACTATTTTTAGTTGTAAGTAAAAAGGAGTAGCAATGTCTAAGGTTGAAGACAATAAATTAATTGCTCGACGCTGGATCAAACTCATTAGCGAGCATCGAATTGAAGATATCTGCGAGATGACTGCCCCAACTTGGAGGATGCACGGTGCTTTACCTGGGCTTCCTCTAGGACCGGATGGAGTACGTAAATTATTTGGTTCATTTGGGGCTATTAAGCAGAAATGGACAATTGAAGACGTAATTGCTGAAGGTGACAAAGTTGTGGTGCGTGCAACTAATACCTGCGCTCAGGAAAGTTTCTTTGGAATACCTAGTCATGGTCGAGAGCAGACGTTCACGGCTATGTTCATTCATTGGATTGTTGACGGGAAGATAGTTGAAACTTGGCGAAACGCTGATGATCTCGGACGAGTTCTTCAGCTTGGGGCGCGGATTGAGCCGGGAACGTCTGGGGAATAACTTTACTGACTTGCTGAATAAACGGCGAGTCTCTTCAGAAACTGGTAGAAGTCTTAAAAATCTAGCTGTTGAACAATTGCCTTCTAGAGAATAATCTCAGCAACCCGGCGGTTCCTATTCCCCAAGCACCATTAACTAATAAACCTGTGACTATTCCCACAAGTTTCCAGCCTCCAGCTATGGGCTGACCCTTGAGTGGTGCGACCACAAACCAAGCTACTAGGGTTGGGGCAATTGCACCAAATACCAATGCTGCTAACCAATAGCTTTTATTATTTTGAAAACGAGGCGCGATTGCTACCCAAATTATTCCCCAAATTCCTCCCCAGAATGCACTTGACCAAATTTGCGGGATTCCAAATGGTTGTGTTGGTGCAGTTGAATAAGGAGTGCGAGGCGTGAAATTCACTGTATGTAGCAACGCCAACATACCTTGGTGAAATAGCAAAACAGACACAAAGCCTGCAATAAATGCTAAGGCAAATCGAGATAAGGCTGTTTTTTGAGTCATTGCTTATACGAAAACCTCTAGGACTTGCTTCTTAGAGGTGTCTATGATAGTTTGCTAACCAGTATAAAATACAGTAAATTTATCGAGTTACCGTATTTTAGTGAATACTGTTTTTAATATAGTCGAAGGAGCTTGGAGTATCTAAGTAATTTACCAAAATATATGACAAGTAGAAAAACCAGTGTTGCTGATTGAGAAGATAATGCCTGAAATAAACCTGAATTTGGCAATTTATCCAGAGTATTTTTGAGCAACAAAGCGATCGCAGCGAACAGATAGTGAGGATAATGAATATACGTATGCAAACTATTCATGACCGTAAAGTCAAAGGCGGAGGCTAAATCTTGGCACAATTGGAAACACAACCTCTGGCTTTGTCAGGCGCTCAGAAAAATTGGGTCTTATTCGGTGTCGGACTTGGGGTGTTCATGTCTACCCTCGATGTGGGCATCATCAATGTTGCTTTACCCACATTGGTGCAAGCCTTTGGCACCAGTTTTCCGACGACCCAATGGGCTGTATTGAGTTACCAGTTGGTCAGTTCCGGTTTAGTTTTGGGGGCAACCCGCTTGGGAGATATGTGGGGCAAGAAATCCTTGTATCAAGGGGGACTTGTTCTGTTTACTCTCAGTTCGCTGTTGTGTGGTTTTGCACCTAGTATTGAGTGGTTGATTGCCTTTCGCGCACTTCAAGGACTGGGTGCTGTGTTCATCTCTGGGCTTGGTTTGGCAATCATTACAGAAGTTTTTCCATCTTCGGAACGAGGTCGGGCTGTTGGCGTTATCGGTAGTGTTGTATCACTGGGAATTGCTTTTGGCCCTTCCGCAGGCGGGCTGCTCCTAAGCTTATCAGGGTGGCATAGTATATTCTTCATCAATGTACCGTTGGGGATTATTGCTAGTTTCTTGATAGCTCGGGTAGTGCCACCTTCTGTACGCATTCAGGGTAAACAGAAGTTTGACTTTTTTGGAGCTGTATTGGCTTTATTGACTCTGGGTAGTTTTGGTCTGGGTATGACGCTAGGGCAAAGCCAGGGCTTTGGCAGTACCAATGCACTAGTATTATTAGCGATCGCTACCTTAAGTTTCATAATTTTTTTGGTAGTTGAAGCAGTTATAAAGGAGCCACTACTAGAACTACACCTGTTTCGCAATCTTCAGTTGAGTATGGGTTTGCTAAGTGGTTGGCTAGCATTCATTGTTATCGGCGGTTCGCTACTTATCGTCCCTTTCTTTCTAGAGAGCGTCAAGCATTATCCGACGGTAAAAGTGGGACTGCTACTAGCTGTGTCACCTGTACTTAGTGGGTTAATTGCCCCATTAGGGGGAATACTTTCAGACCGCTTTGGCGCTCGACTAATCAGCCCAATTGGACTGGGGTTGATGATAGGTGGTTGTTTGGGGATTAGTACCTTTGATGCTCAAATTACTGAGCTAGGCTATGTGTCACGCTATTTTATTTACGGCATTGGACTAGGTTTATTCCAATCGCCCAACAACAGCACTGTTATGGGAGCAGTACCAAGGGAGCGGCTAGGGATTGCTTCTGGGCTGCTATCTTTGTCACGGACATCAGGGAATACAGTAGGAGTTTCTTTAATTGGGGCAGTATTTGGAGCATTAATCGCTAGTATGTCTGCGGGTGCAGATGTTTCTGTTGCCCCTCCTGATGCGATCGTTGCGGGGTTCCAAGGAACTTTTCGTTTTGCAGCCCTAATACTTTGTGGAGCAGCAGTCGCATCTGTGTTGAGGATCGGGAAGAGGCAGGGGACAGGCTTGCCGTGAGCGTAGCCGAACGGGAGCAGGGGGAGAATAACTAATCTCAATTAGCAATTACCAATTACCAATCACTAAGGAATTAAATAAATGACAGGTAAATTAAAAGAACAAGTAGCAATTATCACTGGGGCTTCAGCAGGAATTGGAGAAGCAACTGCGATCGCATTGGCTTCAGTTGGAGCAACAGTAGTACTGGCTGCTAGGCGTGGCGATCGCATTCAGGCATTAGCAGAACGGATTGAAGCTAGTGGTGGCAAGGCATTGCCCATTGTCACTGATGTGACTGATGAAAACCAGGTAAACAACTTGGTGGCAAAGGCAAATGCAGAATTGGGAAGGGTCGATATCCTGGTGAATAATGCGGGGATTGCCTTACTCGGAACCATTGAAGCTGGAAATAGCTCAGACTGGCGGCGATCGTTCGACATCAACGTCCTAGGACTGCTATATGCTACCCACGCTGTTTTACCTCTGTTGAAGGCGCAAAAATCGGGGCACATAGTCAATATCTCCTCAGTGGCAGGTCGGACAGCACGGGCAGGTGTTGGTGTTTATAATGCTACCAAATGGGGCGTTAATGCCCTCTCAGAAGCTTTACGCCAAGAAGTTCACAAGGACAACATCCGCGTCACCATTATTGAACCTGGTTTGGTGGATACGGAAATTGACAACCAAATTACCGATCCAGTTGCCAAACAACGCATTGAGGAACGGCGCAAGGCAATTACACCTCTGCATAGCGAAGATGTTGCTGCTGCGATCGTTTATGCCGTCACACAACCGTCGCGCGTTAATGTCAACGAAATTCTTATCCGGCCAACAGGACAAGAACATTAAAGCTCAATACGCTTGGGTTAAGAGACGCGATAAATCGCCGTCTCTACAAGTGTTTAGACAATAATTGTTACCTGCGTTGGCGTACTTTCAAAATGGCAGATGAAACACCGAAAGCTAATATAGCCAAGGTATAATTTGGTTCAGGAACTGCAATAATACTCACCCTGTTGATAGCAAAAGCCCTATTTAACTCAGAAGTGCTGAAAACCAGTTGCGAGATGTTAGCAGTTTTACTGCTAATCCCAACGAACAATGCTGAATTATCCAATGTTACTGAAGAAGTTCCCGGTACAGAGAAAGTGCCCAATAGGTTATTGGCACTATCAAAAGCTGAGACAAACACGTTGAATTTTAGAATATCATCTACAGCTATTTGAGTACCGGCACCGAAAACAGGCTGATCAAAGTTAATGGTCAAAGGGCCTGGGTTGCCAATGGCAGGAAAACCACTTTGTGGATTCAAGCCTGTCAAGAGAAGAAAATCGCCATCAGTGAAGTTAGTCGGAATACCTTTAGGTATAAAAGAGGTTTGAAAAACAAAAGGTGGGGTAATACCAGAATCATTAACTTGAGGTACAGTTACACCTAGACCTAAACCGCCTTCGGATACCGCTGAAAAGGAGTTAGGCAGAAAAGCCGAAGGATCGGGAGCAAAGGGATTGAACACTTTACCCAAACTTGACCAATCAATTCCGTCATTACTTACAAAATCAACACGACTAGTGACTAATGTAACTGCTTTAACTGGTAATGGTAGAATTGCTATTAGAGTTGTAATTGCTAATTTAGTGGCAATTGTTGGTAAATATTGGATTGATAACTTTAATAACTGATTTGTCGCAGATGCCACAAAGTTTGCTCCTTATTTCGAGGATTAGCATCATCAAGATACTGCTGCCTGTAGTTAGGCTTACTCTATAATCCTACGGAAAAGGAAACAATACTATGATTAATTTATTTTAAAGTTATAGTGAAATTACTGAATATTTACACAAAAAAAAGGAAATAATCTACATTATGTCACTCAGTCGTAGCGACCTGGAAGCCGGAAACGCCCAGACGAGACTGTTAGAAGCATCACACTCTGGAATCAAGTTAACTACCTTGAGCGAAGATGAGTTACAGCGATCGCTCCATGAAATACTACAACACCAACTACCAAATTCTGATATCTGGATATTTGCTTACGGTTCCCTGATTTGGAATCCCCTAATCACATACGTCGAACGCCGTGCTGGGATAATTTATGGTTGGCATCGGCGCTTCTGTGCATGGATGATTCTCGGTCGCGGTACTCCAGAGAATCCCGGATTACTCTTAGGACTCGATCGCGGCGGTAGTTGTCGTGGCATTGTTTATCGAATTGCTGCTGCTGATGTAGCATCCGAATTATTGCTGATTTGGCGACGGGAAATGTTAGCTGGTGTCTACGTTGCCCGTTGGGTAAGAGTATTTGATGGTACGCAAGAATTTAAAGCGATCGCCTTTGTTGCTAACCGCCAGCATCCCAGGTACGCTTATAAACTACCATTAACAACTACTGTTAATAGCATTGCCACCGCATCTGGAAAATTGGGTTCCTGCGCTGATTATCTCATGAGAACTGTCGATGGATTAATCGCAGAAGGTATAAAAGATAGAAAATTGCTCTTGTTACGCAAACAGGTGCTGGCAAAACAACAAGCGCTTTTAGTTAATCGCGGCTCTACTGAAACTACTAATTATGAATAACTGTTGTGAACCTCAAATTAAATAAAATAATTGAGTTTGGAACAGATTTTAAATTGTGAAAAATAAGTATACCCAAACGCTAATTTCAACTATTTTTAAGCCATATTATTGACATAAATTATCTAAATTTATCTCAGAACTTACAGCCGCATTGAGAACTGTTAGAGGTACTGATACCACGCACAAAAATATCTACACAGGTTTCGATATAGTCCTCACAGCTATAGCTGCCTTGGTTAAATTTTGCACTGCGACATAGCATTCCAGCTAACAGCATTCCTGTAAACATATCGACTGCTGGAAATGGATCGAGGTCTACTCTGACAGTGCCTAGTTTCTGACTCGATTGCAGATAAGCGACCAGCTTTTCTCCTAAAGGCTTGGCGGCTTCTTGAATCACTTGTTTAGCTTCTTCAGGATGACGTTTAGCTTCTCCAATAAATGTACGAATTAAGTCCTCCTGTGCTTCTAGCATAGTATTATAAAGATGGGCATACTGTCTTAAATCAATTTTTAGATCCTGTGTCCACGCTTCGGGGTATGCAAGGGCTTCAGTCTGGAGTGCCAAAGTATTTTTGATCACTGCTCCCAGAAGTTGTTCTTTGCTAGCAAAGTGACGAAATAAAGTCACCTCATTCACACCAGCAACACGAGCTATTTCACGGGTAGTCGCTCCTTGAACACCTAAACTGGCAAATACTTGCGAGGCGGCTTCTATCAAACGTATACGGGTGAGAGTTGATGAACGGATGCTTTTATTCATTTATACTGGCAAGTACTTATTTTCATGATATGTTATGTCTCCAAAGTTGTTGCAAATTAAATAAAAATAATCTTGATACCAGTACTTTTAAAGTTATTGAAAATCTGGTATCGACTTAAATTTATCTCGGTGCGGTAGCTAATGTTTTACTCATTTTCGTAACTGGGACAACTATCCCCTTTCTTAAATAATGAGGTGCTTTTTGGATGGCAGTAAATCCCAGTCGTAAATAAAATCCTTCAGCATAAAGACTAGCAGTTGTAATTACCTTATCTATACCCTGATCGGTTGCTTCGTCACAAAAATGTTGAACTAAAGCACGTCCAATCCCTTTCCCTTGATGTTTAGGATGAACATACAGCCCGATGAGTTCATCAACAATGAAGCTAGTAAAACCTATAACAACATCTCCTTTAATTGCAACTTTGCAAGTTTCCACTTTCATGCTCTTCAAGATATTTGAACCATCCGGTTTATCGCGGTAATTACGCCAAGCTAAAAGTTCTTTTTCGGTGTAGAAAGTTGCAGGCAGAGCTTTGATAGCAGCAATATGAATTGCACTCAGTACCCACGCATCTGTTTCTTGAGCAGGTCGAAGAGATATTTCGTTAGCGCTCATAGGTTCATGACTGACATTCAGATTACATGTCTGTTTGACTTTTTGGCATGTTATAGACATTTTAGTTGCGTAGCCGTAGCCCGTTGTAGACATCGCAACAGATCAAGTAGCCAAATTTTCAATTGCTTTACTGATATTAGCAGTTTCCAATTGAGTCACAACTCGCTGAACAATTTGTCGTCTAATTTTCTGTGTGACTCGCATCCGTAGTCTGTCGTAGACATCGCTTCCCCGAATCGCCAGCCCAAAATCAATACCTGCCCTCTGCCAGTAACAGAGAACCAATATAGACTGCTGATATATAAGCTGTGATAATTTTATCGGTAAAAATCATAATAAGCTCTAATTAACACTAAATCTATCGACAAACCGTATATTATGGATAAAGCAATAAAATAACCAACTTCAAAAGACGTATTTTGAAGTAATCAAGCAATATCTTTTGATATTTAGCTAATTTTGCAGTGCTTACTTAAATAACTTCTTAAAGCTTGCTGATTCGACTATTTACCAAGCTGGAAGCCATTAGAAAGTCAAAAAGGAGTAAATGTGATCAACGCCATACAGATTAACGAAAACTTAACGACAACAGGACAAGTTATACCAAAACAGCTTGAGCAAGCTATCCAAGAAGGTTTTAAGTCCGTTCTAAATTTGCGATCGCCTGATGAGCTAGGATTTTCTAAGGATGAGCAAAAAGTAGCTGAAGCATTAGGGCTGCATTATAAGAATGTTCCACTCAAGGTAGATTTAAAAAACTTGAATGAAGAGGCCATTACCAAAATCCTCACAACACTCGAAGAAATTCCTAAACCAGCAGTTGTGCATTGTGCAGCCGGAATGCGCTCGACTGGAATTGCACTCTTAAGTATCGCTATCCAGGAAGGATTAACACCAGAAGAAACCTTAGCAAGAGCTAAGAATCTGGGTTTTGGATTCTTTGAACACGCTGGCGTGAGTCCCCGACTGAGGCAATTATTTGTGGACTACGTTAACAAACACGCCAAATTAGCTGTGCCTACTTGCTGAAACAGATGTACTAAATAATAGGATATTGATAACTTAGCATTAGTTCAGGTGCGGCTTTTGACCAAGATGATAGCGCTGGTACTTTTACTCAGGTACAATTCGCGCAACTCAGCAGTGGATTATCACTAAGCGCAACTAATTTTTTTGTTGTCTAATTTGTAATATCAAATCCGAATTCGGTTCAATTAACGCATAGATTGCTCATCTAAGTAATTTCCGTTAGGATATTTCACTTTTGTAAGTAGCCCTCAACCTACCAGTCTGAGGGCATAATTTTGACTTATCCAAAAGACACCCATCAACCTTGTATCAAGCTGAAATGTAGGCTGTACAAAAATTTATACTCTATCTAGTTACACAACGCACAATAAAAATTTCTTTTATTATCCTTTATCACTAGTAACTTATTTCGATTTTCAAGATACAAACACGTAATTTCTAGAAAATTTTTATACTAAATATAAACAGTAAAAAAATGCCATTCCAAGTAGTGACACTCAACAAAACAAACACTATAGTGATTAAATTAATCAACTGTATTGTGTTAGCAAGTTAGCTAAATAGTCCTTTCCAGCCTGTCAAAAGGTTGATTCAAGTGAAAAGTTGTGTTTCTCAATCGTGACATAAACTATACCGAAAGTGTCAACTCTTGGTATAGTTTATGTGCATTAAAACAGCAAGCCTCTGAAAAATCAATTTAGGTCAATATGAAGTTATGGCAAATATCAATGGTACTGATGCTAATGATGTCATTATAACAAGTAAATCTACTAATAATAGCTTCTCTGGAGGAGATGGTAATTACATCTTATATAGTGGCGAAGGAGATAATACCCTATACGGTGATTTGGGTAACGATATTCTTGATGTTTCCTTTTCTTCTGGGAAAAACCTTTTAGACGGTGGCTTGGGGAACGATCAACTTTATGCTTCTAACACCACTAGCAGCAATAGCCTTAAGGGTGGAGCTGGAAATGATTATTTTAATATAAACAATTCTTCTGGGAAAAATTTTTTAGACGGTGGCTCTGAGAATGATTCATTTTCTGCTTCCTATACCACTGGCAACAACACCCTTAATGGAGGAGAGGGAAATGATTATCTATACATTTATCATTCTTCTGGAAATAACCTTTTAAAGGGTGGCTCTGAGGATGATCGACTTTATGCCTCTAACACCAGTGGCGACAACACCCTTAAGGGGGGAACTGGGGATGATGTGTTGGATATTTCTTCCTCTTCTGGAAATAACTTTTTAGACGGTGGCTTGGGGAACGATCAACTTTATGCTTACAGTGTTAGTGGCAATAACACCCTCAAAGGAGGGAGTGACAACGACTCCTTCCATTTGAGCGCCCCATTAGTTACCCCTGATGTTTTAGTGACTCAAACGGTAGATGGAGGTACGGGCGACGACTATTTGTCTATCGATTATGGCAGTTTTACTACTGAGGGAATCACCTCAACTTTCGATACAGTCACTAACCAAGGTTTAATTACAGCTGGGACGTATCAAGTTAGCTATAACAATATTGAACAATTAGATATTTCTGGTACAGCTAACACTGACACTATTCTAGGCAGTGATGGTAACGATTTCCTTTTCGGAAATGATGGCAACGATCTCCTGAATGGAGGGAGAGGCAATGATTGTCTGTGTGGGGGAGAGGGCACTGATACATTTGCCTTCAATAATTACAATGAAGGTGTTGATAGTCTTTATGACTTCGACCCAATTGCTGAAGTTATTCAGGTATCCTCTGCTGGTTTTGGCGGATCTTTAGTAACAGGCGCACTCTCGACTAGTGAGTTTACCATCGGTTCAGCCGCGACAACAGACGCTCAACGATTTATCTACGACAATGGTACAGGTGCGCTGTTCTTTGACCAAGATGGTAGCGGTAGCACGTTTACTCAGGTACAATTCGCGCAACTCAGCGATGGATTGTCACTAAGTGCAACTAATTTTGTTGTTGTTTAATTGTACAAAATCAAAGCGATCGCCCCATAGTACCTTGTGATTAAAAGTTTTTAGTTGAAGGGTGTAAAGGATGCGATCGCCTTTTTTGCATTTAATGAACATTTGTTATGAAAGTTTTTCGATAATTCCTGAGATAGTAAATCTTTCAAACCTGCCACACAGATTGTTGAGACGGTAAAACTTCCCTCTGCGACTTATCCCGCCTCAATGACTCCAGAAGAAATCTATGAGGCAGTATTAGACTCAGAAAAAACAGCTTAACACCACCCTCACCTCATAAATTGTTAACACCCTTGCTGCTAGACATAACGAAAGTGATACACTACATCCATGCTAGGGGTGCCTACATAACCAGGCTGAGATCACACCCTTAACACCTGAGTCTGGGTAATACCAGCGGAGGGAAGCTGTTTATTGAGGAATCATAATATGCGGACAGAATGGGTTGCTAAACGGCGTGGGCAGAGTAATGTATCTCAAATGCACTACGCGCGCCAAGGTGTTATCACCGAAGAAATGCACTACGTCGCCCAACGAGAAAATCTCCCTGCCGATCTCATTCGTGATGAAGTGGCGCGGGGGCGAATGATTATCCCCGCTAATATTAATCACACTAATCTAGAGCCGATGGCTATTGGTATCGCCTCTAAATGTAAGGTTAATGCTAATATCGGCGCTTCCCCCAACTCTTCTAATCTTCAGGAAGAAGTTGATAAGCTGAATCTGGCGGTGAAGTACGGTGCTGATACCGTGATGGATTTGTCTACAGGCGGCGGT
Organism: Nostoc sp. FACHB-133; assembly: GCF_014698055.1. Lineage (NCBI taxonomy): Bacteria > Bacillati > Cyanobacteriota > Cyanophyceae > Nostocales > Nostocaceae > Nostoc > Nostoc sp. FACHB-133. The sequence goes on along the minus strand of NZ_JACJSH010000014.1, from coordinate 118,027 downwards.
AATTTGGATGAAATTCGTACCGCCATCATCAAGGCTTCACCTGTTCCCATTGGTACGGTGCCGGTTTACCAAGCTTTAGAAAGTGTCCACGGCACAATCGAGAATCTGACTGCTGATGATTTTCTCCATATCATCGAAAAGCACGCCCAGCAGGGGGTAGATTATCAAACTATCCACGCAGGGATTTTGATTGAGCATTTGCCCTTGGTGAGAAACCGCATCACTGGTATTGTCTCTCGCGGTGGCGGTATTTTGGCGCGGTGGATGCTACATCACCACAAACAAAACCCACTTTATACCCACTTCCAAGACATTATTGAGATTTTCAAAAGGTACGATGTCTCCTTCAGTTTAGGAGATTCTCTACGTCCCGGCTGCACTCATGATGCCTCAGATGAAGCACAATTAGCTGAATTGAAAACCCTGGGACAGCTAACTCGCAAAGCCTGGGAAGATGATGTCCAGGTAATGGTGGAAGGGCCAGGACACGTGCCAATGGATCAAATTGAGTTCAACGTCCGTAAGCAGATGGAAGAGTGTTCTGAAGCACCTTTCTATGTTTTGGGGCCATTGGTGACAGACATTGCTCCTGGTTATGACCATATTACTTCAGCCATTGGAGCAGCGATGGCTGGATGGTACGGCACTGCAATGCTGTGCTATGTAACACCAAAAGAACACTTAGGTCTACCAAATGCCGAAGATGTGCGGAATGGGTTGATTGCCTATAAGATAGCAGCTCATGCGGCTGATATTGCTAGACATCGCCCCGGTGCAAGGGATAGAGATGATGAACTTTCTAAGGCACGTTACAACTTCGATTGGAACCGTCAGTTTGAATTATCACTCGATCCAGAAAGAGCTAAGGAATATCACGATGAAACTTTACCAGCAGATATTTATAAAACTGCTGAGTTTTGTTCGATGTGTGGGCCTAAGTTCTGCCCAATGCAAACTAAGGTTGATGCTGATGCGCTGACAGAATTAGAGAAGTTCTTGGCGAAAGAGCCTGTGACTCAAAGCTAACAGACATGGGGGAATGGGGAATGGGGAATGGGGAATTGGGAATTGGGAATTGGGCGTTAGGAGTGCTGTTCGCGGTAGCGGGGCGTTTAGCCCGTGCTGAGTTAGGAGTTTTGTTTATCTCCTTGTCCCCTTGTCTCCCTCATCTCCCCTGCTCCCTGCTCCCGTGCCCCATGCTCCCCCTGCTCCCTCATCTCCACACTCCATAACTCAAACCTATTGGTCTAAAACCCAATTTCAATAGTCAAGCTGCGAATCTTTCCTGTATCTGTGGTAGCTTTATCTGCAACTTCCAGAGTCCAGGTTCCTTGGGGACTTTTACCTTTAAAGGCAGCAAGTTTTGGGGTGTTTACCTCGTCATAAGTTGTTTTGATATTATCTGTAGCTCCGCCCTGGCGATCGTGCAGAATAATGGGAAGTATGCCTATTTGCACTGGGGGAAGGAGAGTAACTACAAGATCCCCAATATAAGTATGCTCGATGTCTACATTAACCTTGATGGATTTCATCAGGCTGGTATTAGCGATCGCCAACGACAATGTTGATGTTTGCAAATCGTTAATTGGGATATCTTGCACTGCCTTGAATATGCTAATGGGCGATGTTTGCGCCGGCTTGGCCAATTCTACAGCTTTGAGAGCATTGATTCGACCATAACCGTAGAAAGGGCTGCGACCATTGGCATCATATTTACCTCCAGCTTGATCGATGCGATCGCAAGAGCGTTTAATAATATCTCGTACTTCGTCCCAACGCAGATTTGGGTTTCTGGCAATAATCAATGCTGCTACACCAGCCGCACCAGGACAAGCACTAGAAGTTCCGCCGAATTCGTTTGTGTAGTTACCTCCGGCATCACCCAGATTTACATTACCGGAATTATAACCAAGTACACCAACGCGATCGGTTGTCCAAATTCCAGGGGTTTGAGAACTATCACCATTGTTACTAGGAAAGGCACACCACACCGCTTGACCAAAGTCACTGTAAGCGCTTCTTGTGCCAAAGTCGTTACAAGCTGCGATCGCAATTACCTTTTGGTAGCTGGCGTAGCCATCGTTATCTACACTTTCGTTACCATTGCCAGCCGCGAATAAAATTACACATCCCTTGCCGTTACGTCCTTTATTGATTGCAAAGTCCATAGCCAATCTTGTAGAGTCAGGCAAAGGTACTTTTTGCTTGTGTAGAGGATCGTTTGGCTCAAACCAAGTCCCATCTGCTGGGCCCCAACTACAAGAAATCACATCAGCTCCATTTTGAGCCGCCCAAATAAAAGCATCTGCCTCATCCTGTGAACCTAACGACGAAGCTAAACGAATCGGCATCAGTTTTGCACCCGGTGCTACACCAGATGCACCAAATTTGCCGTTACCACAAGCTACTCCTGCACAAGCTGTCCCGTGGTTATTGTCGTTTCCCGGTCTGGGATTGTCATTTTTACGCGTGACATCACGCGGGGCAACAATCTTTCCAGAGGAACGGAATTCTTCATGATCGAGATCCACACCGTCATCGATAATTGCAATAATTGCTCCTGTGCCATCGCTCAACTTCCAAGCTGCTTCAACGTTGGCATGGGCGTTAATTACCTTACCGTTAATTGTTGTTTGTTTTAAGTGCCACTGCTGCGGGAAAACCTGACGTTGGCGTGATTCCCGCACTAGTTCAGGATGGCACAGTTCGACTGATTCCTCATTCAGAAGTCTCTCGGCGATGTCAAAGATCGCTATACCAGTATTTGTAGGTGCATTGACAAAATAAGCATTTCGTGCATATTCAAGTTGGCGTTTAATTGTTAAGCCGTAACGTCCCAATATTTCTTGGCAGACCCTTGATTCTTCTTCATTATCGAATTTAACAAAGAGGTTTTCGGTGTAAATTATCGGTTGGCTGGAGGCTGGATCGATCAAGACACGTCCGGCAAATTGGACTTCAGACTCTTGGTTGAGAATTTCACGGGCGCGATCGCGCAAAGCGACACCCTGAGTTGGAACTTTCGCACGCAAAATTTCTACACCCGCTTGCCGAAACCGCATTGTTAACTCGAATTGATTGAGGATGCTACGAGCTGTGGGTGACACAGGTGCGACTTCAAACGGTCTTGCACCAATTAGAGTACTGCGGCTTTCGGTACGCACTACAACGTGTTCTTCACTGATAGCAAGTTCATACTGTTGACCGTTCTGTCCACCATAGCGAACCTGAACCATAGCTTAATCTCCTGGGATATTTGTCTTGAAAATTGGGCGTTGGGAAATCGTATTATGCACTACTTTTAAAGCTTGCTATACGCAGCGTGCGTTTATGTTTAGTTTATGGATGGTTTTTATTTCATGTGTTATATGTGTATTACGACATTAAAAAGATCCAGCTGCAAACAGAATTTAATCTCTCTAAAGTTCATACAAGCCTTCAATTCGTCTTTCCAGAAAAGAGGAATTCAAAGTCAGGCTGTTTTACGAATCTTCACTATCACTAGTAGTTCGCTTTCGTGACGAAAGCGGGGTAAGGGGGAAAGGGGAAAGGTTTTAAATCCCTTACCCTTTCCCCTTTCCCCAGACCTCACAAGCTCATTTTTGGGTTGGCAGACTACTAGGGATATATAGCTTTTATCCCGATAAAAGATTTGTATTCCATACCACTGAAAACGCTATAACATCATTAGAACTTGAGAAAGATGTTTTATTTTCCGGCTGAGTATTTTCTACAGGTGTACTCTTTACCCCTGATTCCTGAAGTGAAATTTCAAAACGACTATTTTTCTGAGTATCCTGAACAAATTCGGGTTGGCAGCGATCGCACTGCTATATCTTATACTCGTAAGCCTGGGTACTATGCAATACATTATAATAATCAACCCAAGACGGTAGTACCAGGAGCAATTTTACAACTTAACGATGGTGCGATGTCTACGACGGTCACTGAGCGCAGCCGAAGTGCGGGCTACGCCTACGCAGTTTTTCCAGGCGAACCCAATCAATCAGAGCAGGGTAAACTGAGTCCAGTTTACACAATAGAACCCAATGGTTCTTTAGCAGTACCAACTGGACTGGTTTTCATCCGCTTTGCTGAAGGCGTTGATGTAAAGTCTCAGCACGAGGCAATTAATCGAGCGGGTTACGAAGTAGTACAAATCCTTGACTATGCGCCTAATACCGCTTGGTTGCGTGCCCAATCAGGTAATATTGCAGATGCGATCGCAAAGATTCCTCAGCTAGAAGCGATACCAAAAGTTGAGAATATCGAACCTCAGATGCTTATGGAAAGAAGTTTGAGACTAGGGCGTTAATAATTCGAAATGGCTAACACTAAGGAATAGCGATGGCGTACCCGCACTTCTTTGCGGGGCGTAGCCCATTGCTTCTAATGCTATAGTTCATGTCATTTTTTCACCAATCAAATTTTATTTGCTGGGGATTTTGGTGTTTTGCATAAATAACCCAGAGAAGAGCGATAACTACTATGAGAGCAAACAAAAAATTAACTCTTAAGTTTTAATAACTTATCAAAGTGATGGGAGGAATCAAATATAATTGGCAATTTCTCAGGTATTAAAATTTTATGCTTTTACTATTTAGTTATCTCTATTTAATAGCAGTTACTAGTAGATAAAATTAACGTTTTTTATCAATGAATTTGATAGTATTGTTTGCTGCAAATATGTACCAAAATTTAAGTCTTGGCTGTAATTATTCTTGCTCATAGTCAGATTTAATTACTCATGTTAATTAACCGTGTATATGTACAGAAATAATATTTACCTTTAATCGCTGCTATGAACAGAGTTACCACAGTCTGATAAAGAAACATGGTTAGATTTTATAACAAAAATTTTCAGATTACAGACATAATTTTATGACAGCAAGACTAATAGTTGATCCTTGGATTAGCTGCCCTCAGCTTAATCCAAAGGCCCAACTTCGCTTATTCTGTTTTCCATGTGCGGGGGGTACAACTTCAACATATAGTACATGGACAAACAAATTACCAAAGGATGTAGAGGTTTACTTAGTTCAACTTCCTGGAAGAGGCAGTCGATTGCAAGAACCCTCATATACCAATTTTTTACCTCTTATTCAAACTTTGGCATCAAAAATTAGACCGTATCTGAATATGCCATTTGCTTTTTTTGGCCATAGTATGGGTGCAACACTTGCCTTTGAGATAACGCGTCTACTCCGTCAAGAATATAATCTTAGCCCTGTTCATTTTTTTGCTGCTTGTTGCCCTGCTCCCCAAAAACCAATTCTCAAACCGTTTATTCACAAAATGCCTGAGGCTAAATTCCTGGCGGAACTTTGCGATCGTTACAATGCAATTCCCAATGCGATTTTGCAGAATGAACAAATGTTGCAACTTTTCTTGCCTTGTCTACGAGCGGACTTTACGATACTAGAGACATACATTTACAAAAGTGAAATGCCACTCGAATGCCCAATCTCTGTATTTGGAGGTTTGCAGGATAAAGCAATTAAGGTTGATGCTTTAGAAGCTTGGCGTGAGCAGACTAGTAGCTACTTCAATCTGCAAATGTTTCCGGGAGATCATTTCTTTTTGCATAATTCTCAATCACTCTTTTTGCAGTCATTATCCCAACACTTAAATTACCTAGTAGCTATCAACAATAATTAATAATTTCATATACAAATCTATACTTTATTAAGTAGCTAAATCTATTTAAATAAACTGCTAAAAATAATTTTATTGCAAAAAAGCTATTTCTATTTTGCGTAGCTATTTTGCGATAACAAGATTGCTTGCATCGTATTTATACCATGCACTCAAACCACGTAATTTATCAATTATCCTCAAGTTTTATGACAGAATTGATCTCGACAAAATCAAATTCTCCGTTTTCTACTGGATTACCAGCTTTGTATAGCATAGCTTTTCTGTCTGGTATTTCTATAGGGCTATTTAATCCCTTTATCTCAACATTAATGGCGCAACATCAAGTTGATGATTTATGGATAGGAGCAAATTCTACGGTGTATTTTCTAGTCATAGCTTTGGGAACACCGTTCGTAGTAAAAGTATTACCCAAGTTGGGGCTTCGTAAAACTATGATGCTTGGCTTGACAATGATGGGTATTAGCGCTCCTTTGTTCACTATGACTACATCAATGCCTTTGTGGTTTATTATACGTGCTGTTATGGGCATTGCTTGTTGTTTATATCTAGTCAGTGGAAACACTGCATTGAATCACTTTTGTGATGAAGGTAATCGAGCGATCGTCAATGGTTTGAATGCTCTAGCTTTTACTTTTGGATTTGGTATTGGCCCAGTAATTGGTTCTGCTTTGTATAATGTTTCACCAAAACTGTCATTTTTGTTGGGTAGTGCTTTAATTTTTAGCGGCGTAATTGTGGTCTGGATAGCTTTACCAGATAAAAAAGTTGTTTTTCAACAATCTTCACGTTCCGGAATTTTCAACAAGCTGAAACTTCCCCTTCAGGGCGCATTTGCCTATGGTTTTGCCGAATCAACGCTAGTTTCTTTATATCCTGTTTATCTGCTACGACAAAATTACAATATAGAGCAGATCGGCTATACCTTTGCTGTATTTGTAGTTGGCGGCTTGCTCTCTACTGTTCCAGTTACTCACATAGCAGACAAATTCGGCAGACTCAAAGTTCTTTTTATGAGCGTGTCTATCGTAATATTGTCATTTTTATCTCTTTCATTGATTCAAGACTCCACTGCTACCCAGATATTTGCATTTATTGCTGGAGCTAGTATCAGTCCGATTTTTCCCTTAGCAATGGCATTAATTGGAGCAAAACTTTCTAGAAATGAACTATCTTCTGGAAGTGCTTTGTTCACAGCTATATATAGTTTCGGATGTACTGCTGGGCCTATTGCTTCATCCTTAGCCATCAAAGTTTTTGGTGATGGTTACATATTTAGCTTAGTTATAATCATCTTTGCTATATTTTTGTTTTATGTGGGCAGACAGAATAAAAAATTTCCGTTCCGAATTGCTTAACTCGTCAATATCACTGGTGAAGAGGAAAGATTCACTGGTGCTAATGGCATATTATCCCCTGCTGGAAGCGTCATAATTGATCTATAACCAAATGTTCCTGAGCCAACTCAGATTATAGTGAATGGCACTTTCGCTTTCGGATACGGCTTGATTTGATTGAGTTATGTTGTGAGGCATTTTCGATTAAGAAAATATCTAAATATTTAAAATCTGTGAAAAGCTCATATAGCAGTATTTTCACGGATTTTAAATTTTTGTGCTGTTTACACCGTGCTGTATTAGTGTTGTAGAGACCGAAATAGGCGAAACATATTCCACATAAGGCTTTTAATATATGCGATCGCAGGTAAGTAAAATAAATAAAGTCAAATTTGTGGAATAGTTGCATAAATCTTTTACTTACTCCAGTTAAATATATAACAGTTCAATTAAAGAATAAACGATTACAAGTTTTATTCTGTCATGTTGTAAAAAACACAACGAACTGAACTTCTCTCATCAATATATGAGCAAACCAATTTAAAGAAATGGCTAATTTTTTGGTTAATTCTTACGTGAACTTCGCCAAAAAATTATTCTCAAAAGTTTCAATCATGGAGAATAGCTGCTTCATTAGGATACTGATGCCAGCTAAATATCAATTTGTATTTGCTGAAATATTATGTCAAATACTATCAGCAAAAAACAAAAGTTAAGTTAATTGCAATACCTACTACAAGTTAAAAATAATCCCTGTATGAAGACACTATCTCAAGCACAAAGCAAAACCTTATCTCAACAATCTTCTTTCACTGAAAATTCATCTGCCAATGTAATTATTGGTAATCAGAAACTCACAATCAATGATGTTGCAAGGGTAGCGCGTAATGGCACCTTAGTGTCTTTAACCGATAACACTGATGTTTTGCAGGGTATTCAGGCATCTTGTGACTACATCAATAATGCTGTTGAATCTGGGGAACCAATTTATGGAGTGACATCTGGCTTTGGTGGTATGGCCAATGTTGCCATATCCCGTGAACAAGCATCTGAACTCCAAACTAACTTAGTTTGGTTCCTGAAAACAGGTGCAGGTAACAAATTGCCTTTGGCTGATGTGCGCGCAGCTATGCTCTTGCGTGCAAACTCTCACATGCACGGTGCATCTGGCATCAGATTAGAACTTATCAAGCGCATGGAGATTTTCCTCAACGCTGGTGTTACACCGTATGTGTATGAGTTTGGCTCAATTGGTGCCAGTGGTGATTTAGTGCCACTATCCTACATTACTGGTTCACTCATAGGCTTAGATCCCAGCTTTAAGGTTGACTTCAACGGTAAAGAAATGGATGCGCCAACAGCCTTACGCCAACTGAATTTGTCACCTTTGACATTGTTGCCGAAGGAAGGCTTGGCGATGATGAACGGCACTTCAGTAATGACAGGTATTGCGGCAAACTGCGTCTACGATACTCAAATTTTAACTGCGATCGCTATGGGCGTTCACGCTCTAGATATCCAAGCTTTAAACGGAACCAATCAATCATTCCATCCATTTATCCATAATTCCAAACCACATCCTGGTCAATTATGGGCAGCAGATCAGATGATTTCTTTGCTAGCAAATTCCCAGTTAGTCCGTGATGAGTTAGATGGTAAACACGATTATCGTGATCACGAATTAATTCAGGATCGTTACTCACTCCGATGCCTTCCCCAGTATTTGGGGCCAATCGTTGATGGAATTTCCCAGATTGCCAAACAAATCGAAATTGAAATCAACTCAGTGACTGATAACCCACTGATTGATGTGAATAACCAAGCTAGCTATCATGGAGGCAATTTCCTCGGACAGTACGTGGGTGTGGGAATGGATCACCTGCGTTACTATATTGGGTTATTGGCTAAACACCTGGATGTGCAGATTGCCCTCCTCGCCTCACCGGAGTTTAGTAATGGACTTCCACCGTCTTTACTTGGCAACCGAGAACGTAAAGTCAATATGGGACTCAAAGGTCTGCAAATATGCGGTAACTCAATTATGCCACTGTTGACCTTCTATGGAAATTCCATCGCCGATCGCTTTCCTACTCATGCGGAACAATTTAATCAGAACATCAACAGTCAAGGATACACTTCAGCGACTCTAGCCCGCCGTTCTGTCGATATATTCCAGAATTATATGGCGATCGCTCTCATGTTTGGAGTCCAAGCTGTTGATCTCCGCACATATAAAAAGACTGGTCATTACGATGCACGCGTCTGTCTATCACCTGCAACTGAGCGGTTGTATTCAGCAGTCCGCCACGTAGTTGGACAAAAACCAACTTCAGATCGCCCATATATTTGGAATGATAATGAGCAAGGTCTGGATGAGCATATTGCCCGGATTTCTGCTGATATCGCGGCTGGTGGTTTGATTGTGAAAGCAGTTCAAGATATCTGTTAACAGTTATTAGCCAATAATGAATAGTAAACAGTCAACAATTATCAGTTGACTGTTTACTCATTTCATCCACTTATTGCATAAATTCTCTACATCAAGGCGATAAGTACAACAAGAGCTACAACTTAAATCTTGCAACAACTTTTATGAATATTTCCCAAAATGTGGAGCGTGGTTGCTGCCTTTTTCCTAACAAACCAGCGCTCATTTTTGAAGGCTTATATTTTACTTATAAACAACTGAATGAAATGGCAAATCGCTTTGCCAATGCTTTACTGGGGTTAGGAATTGAGCGTGGCGATCGCATAGCATTATTATTACCAAACATTCCTGAATTTGTTATTTCCTATCTGGGGATTCTCAAGATTGGGGCGATCGCAGTTTCCATTAACCCAAGTCTGCAAAGCGATGAACTCAAGTTTATTCTCAATGACTGTGGAGCAGTTGTACTCGTAACCACAGAAACGCTGCGAGAAAAATTGCCCAAGCAGGATTTACCGCACCTCAAGCACATCTTAATTGCTGAGGGGAAAGCAACTGACGCGATCGCATTGAGTGAATTCATCGCAAATGCTTCGTCTAGCGCCCGTGCTGTGGAGATGGAACGTGATGATCCGGCGGCGATTCTTTATACTTCTGGTACAACAGGTTTCCCTAAAGGCGCTACTTTATCTCATGGCAATGTGATTTCCAATATGCACTCAATGAATCACTGTTGCGAAATGCGCCCTCATGATCAAATTTTACTATTTTTACCGATGTTCCACTGTTTCGGGCAGAATGCAGTTCTCAATAGTGGACTTAATACCTGTGCAACTATCGTTTTACAGCGATCGTTCGACCCAGAAACGGTACTGGCAACTATAAGCGAATATAATATTACAATCTTTTTTGGTGTTCCCACTACTTTTATTCTTTTATGCGATAAAGCATCTATCCGCGATTTGGATTCAGTGCGTTACTACTTCTCTGCGGCCGCAGGTTTGCCTGTAGAAATTGCCAAACGTTGGCAAGACAAGTTTGGTAAAGTCATCAACCAAGGGTATGGTCTGACAGAAACATCACCATTAGCTAGTTATAACCACGAATTGAGGTACAAACTGGGTTCTATTGGTTCACCAATTGAAAATGTCGAGATGAAGATTGTCAGCCTTGATGATGGTTGCGAAGTTGCCCCTGGTGAACTCGGCGAAATCGTTATTCGCGGTGTCAATGTCATGCTAGGTTACTGGAATCGCCCGGCTGAAACTGCCAAATCCATTAAGAACGGATGGTTTCATACCGGTGACATTGGTCAAATAGATGAATTGGGCTACTTTTACATCGTTGACCGCCTCAAAGATATGATCAACAACGGTGGATTAAAAGTATACCCCGCTGAAGTTGAAAATGTTATTTACCAGCATCCAGGTATTGCAGAGGTAGCTGTCTACGGTGTACCAGATTCAATACTAGGTGAACAGGTGAAAGCTAGTGTTGTTCTCAAAGCAGACCAAGCGGTTACAGAAGAAGAAATAATTGCCTTCTGTTACCAGAAACTGGCTAAATATAAAGTTCCTAGCGCCGTCGAATTTGTCTCCTCCATCCCCAAGAACCCGACTGGCAAAATACTCAAGCGGCTACTAAGGCAAGAAAATTCTGCTGCACCTTCCCATAGTACTGTAGTTAGCAAAACTCAGACATCTGCGTCGGTAAATGTCTCTTATCAAACTGCCGAATTGATCGAAAACTGGATTATGGATTGGGTCGTGAGAAAATTGGCAGTAGCAGCCCAGTCAATCGACCAAAGTAAGTCATTTGCTGATTATGGATTAGATTCCGTTAGGGCTGTCAAGTTAGCCCAAGAATTGAGTGAATGGTTGGGATATCCCTTAGAAGCAACTATAGTCTGGAACTTCTCCACCATCGAATCTTTAGCACGCCACCTAGCCAGTCAAAAAATTCCCCAACCGACAGAATTAGCCAAGACAAAGCCAGAGTCTAATTTGCACACAGAAAGTCTATTGGTGTCTGTAGAATTGCCTACAAACAAAGCAGAACTGGCCGAATCGGCAGACTTAAAAGCACTCTCAGACGCGGAAATAGCGGAATTACTAACCAGAGAAATTGCCACAGTTAAACAAAGGAGATTAGTATGATTCCTAATTCAGAGAACACAAATTACCGCTTGTTACTAGAAAATGCCATTTTAGAATTGCGGCGGATGCGGTCTGAAGTTGATACTGTTGAGCAATTACAGAAAGAACCCATCGCTATTATTGGGATGTCTTGCCGTTTACCTGGGGGTGTTAATAACCCAGAGAATTACTGGAATCTATTACATAATGGGGTAGATGCCATTAGCAAAATTCCTGCACAAAGATGGCCAGTAGATGAGTTTTATCATCCAGACCCCGATATGTTGGGGAAAATGTACACCCAGCACGGCGGTTTTTTAAATGAGGTAGACAAGTTCGATGCTCAGTTCTTTGGCATCTCTCCCCGCGAAGCCGTCAGCCTCGACCCTCAACAGAGGCTACTTTTGGAAGTAAGCTGGGAAGCGCTAGAAAATGCTGGACAAGCACCAGAAAAGTTAAATGGTAGTCCTACAGGGGTATTTGTCGGGCTATCTATGGATGACTACTCACAACTGAGCTTTTATGGCGATCGCACTCAAATTGATGCCTACAATACTTTAAGTATTCTCAGAAGTATGGCGGCTGGGCGTTTGGCTTACGTCTTGGGTCTGCAAGGAGCTACCATGCAGTTAGATACAGCTTGCTCATCTTCCCTGTTAGGTGTGCATCTAGCTTGCCAAAGCCTCCGTTCTCAAGAATGCAATATGGCTTTAGCTGGCGGTGTCAACCTGATTCTCTCACCAGATCCTTCCATTGGTCTGTGTAAATTAAAAGCCTTATCTACTGATGGTCGTTGTAAAACTTTTGATGCCAGCGCCGATGGTTACGGACGCGGAGAAGGATGTGGCATAGTAGTACTCAAACGTTTATCCGATGCTTTAGCTGATGGCGATCCTATCCTGGCATTGATTCGGGGTTCAGCATACAACCATGATGGCTCTAGTAATGGTCTGACAGCCCCCAATGGTTCGGCTCAAGAAAAATTACTTCGCAAAGCCTTAGAAAATGCCAACGTCCAAGCCCATCAGATTCAATATGTGGAAACTCACGGGACTGGTACACCTTTGGGAGATCCCATTGAGGTGTTAGCCTTGGGAGCAGTATTAGGTCAAGGTCGCTCCCAAGACAATCCCCTAACTATCGGTTCAGTAAAAACTCAGGTTGGTCATTTGGAATCAGCCGCCGGAGTTGCCGGGTTAATGAAAGTTGTATTAGCTCTCCAGCACGCAGAGATACCACCACATTTACATTTTCAACAACCTAATCCCTATATTCCTTGGGAAAAACTGTCGGTTGTGGTTCCGACTCAGCCCACACAATGGCCATTAGGGGCAGATGGACGACGACTAGCTGGGGTCAGTTCCTTTGGCATGAGTGGTACAAATGTCCATTTGATTTTGGAAGCAGCACCAGATAACAATTCAAAATTGAAAATTGAAAATTCAAAATTAATTGAGCGTCCGCTTCATCTTTTGAGTTTATCGGCGAAAACTGAATCAGCACTACAGTCACTTGTCAGCCGCTACGAATCCTTTTTGGCAGGTGATAGTAAAGCAAATCTAGCAGATATTTGTTTCACAGCAAACACAGGGCGATCGCATTTTGACCATCGGTTGGCTGTTGTCGCTGAATCTACTCAGGACTTACGCCAACAATTGGCAGCTTTTGCAGCAGGTAAAAATCCAGGCGTGAGTGGACAATTACACAACAAAAAGCGCCCGAAAATTGCCTTTCTATTTACCGGACAGGGTTCTCAGTATATAGGTATGGGGCGAGAACTCTACGAAACCCAACCGATATTCCGGCAAACTTTAGATCGTTGTAATGAAATTCTCCGTCCTTATTTAGAACAGCCTTTACTATCAATTCTCTATCCTGAATCTGGCACTAGCCCTCTGAATGAGACCGCCTACACCCAACCAGCTTTATTTGCCCTAGAGTATGCAGTCTCCCAGTTATGGAAGTCTTGGGGAATAGAACCTACAGTAGTTATGGGTCATAGCTTGGGTGAATATGTTGCCGCTTGTATAGCTGGAGTTTTTAGTCTGGAAGATGGACTCAAATTGGTTGCTGCCCGCGCTCGCCTCATGCAGTCGCTACCTCAAGATGGGGCAATGGTCAATATATTCGCCTCCCAAGCGCGAGTATTGTCAGCTATTCAACCTTATGCCAATCAAGTATCGATTGCTGCCATCAACGGTCCGGAAAGTGTCGTTATTTCAGGACAACATCAAGCAGTCGCAGCAGCGGTGTCTACTTTCCAAGGCGAAGGCGTTAATAGTGTCAAGTTAAACGTCTCCCATGCCTTCCACTCTCCTTTAATGGAACCAGTGTTGGCGGAATTTGCGCGCATTGCCTCAGAAGTCAGCTTTTCATCACCTAATATCAAACTGATTTCTAATGTTACTGGCACAGTAGTGACCACAGAAATCACCAATGCGGAATATTGGGTCAGACATTTGCGCCAGTCTGTGAGATTTGCTTCTGGGATGGAAACCCTTGAGCAGCAAGGTTGCGAAATTTTTCTAGAGGTCGGGCCAAAACCAATTTTACTGGGAATGGGCCGTAAGTGTCTCCCCGAAGGAGTAGGAGTGTGGCTTCCTAGTTTGCGCTCAGGACAGTCGGATTGGCAACAGCTACTTCAAAGCTTGCAGGAATTATACTTGCGTGGGGCATCAATCAACTGGTCTGGCTTTGATCAAGATTATCCCCGTCGTCGCCTAGTGCTGCCAAATTATCCCTTCCAGCGCCAGCGTTACTGGGTTGAGACATCTCATCGCCAACAGACTTTACCCGCCAAGGCTAGCAAAACCCTCCACCCTGTACTTGGTCAACGGCTAAAATTACCATTTTCTCCAGAAATTCGCTTTGAAACCCAATTTAGCCCCAATTCGCCTGCTCATCTAGAGGATCATCAATTAAACGAAGTCAGAATAGTTCCTGGTGCATCTTATATCTCGATGCTTCTATCCGCAGTTAAGGAGGCTTTCCCCAATGAATCTTGCATCATCGAAGATTTGTTGTTTCAAAATACGCTGGTTTGCCCAGATGAGGGCAGTACAACAGTTCAGTTAGTTTTGACACCCCAAACAACAGAAGAGACTTCCTTTCAAATTATTAGTTTTTTAGGTGGAGAAGCAGAAAACGAGGTCAACTCTTGGAAAACACATGGCACAGGAAAAGTCCGGCTGTTCTCGCCAGTACCCAATTTCGTAGATGTAGCAGAAGTCAAGGCTAGATGTTCTCAAGTTTTATCGGGAACGCAATTTTACGCTAGTTTTCAAGCAGTTGGTTACAGTTGGGGAACTTCATTTCAATGGCTAGAAAATATTTGGCATCAGGATGGAGAAGCTGTATGTCAAATGAAACTGCCCCAATTACCAGACGAACTCGATAACTATCAACTTTATCCGGGATTAATTGATTCATGCTTGCAACTACTCAACGTTTGCTGGGATGTTAATCCTGCCGAGCAAGTCGAGAATGACTATATGTACATTCCTTTTAGCATCGGTAGCTTTAGATTCTATGGTCGTTCCCATCCTGGTCATCAACTATGGTGTCATGGTCAGAAAACACCAACATCTAATCAGCAAAGCTTAATTGGTGACGTACATCTGTTCGACCAAAATGGGCAGTTAATCGCCGAAATCATCGGTTTTGAAGTGAGGAAAGTTCGTCGGGCAACTTTGCTGCAAAGTCTGCAAAAAGATTTAGGTGATTGGCTGTATGAAGTAGCTTGGCAACCAAAGGCTCGTGAGCAAAATCATCAGTTAGCACAGTCACAAGAGTTAGGGAGTTGGCTGATATTTGCTGATAAGCAAGGAACGGCGGTTAAGTTAGCAAAACTACTCCAAGAACGTGGCGATCGCACTATCTTAGTTTCTCCCGGTGCCGAATATCAAGCCGATGCAGAACATTACTACATCAACCCTTCAGAACCACAAGATTTTCAGAGGTTAATTCAAGCAAGCTTAGGTAATAACCAACCTCCTTGTCGTGGGGTAGTATACCTGTGGGGGCTAGAGCATGAAAGCATTGTTGATTTCCAAGATACCCAGGTTACTAGCTGTGGTAATGTGCTGCATTTGGTTCAAGCTTTGGCAAAATCAACTTGGTCTAAGTCTCCCCGTCTGTGGTTAGTCACCAGAGGAACTCAGCCAGTAGAGCCAATGTCCGATGCTTTAGCCATAACTCAAGCTGCTTTGTGGGGCTTGGGACGTGTTATTCCCTTGGAACATCCAGAATTATCATGTGTGCGGTTGGATTTAAACCCAGTTGGTAATGGGAACGAAGTTGAAGAGTTGTTGGCAGAGTTGTTGTTCCCGGACCAAGAAGACGAAGTGGCATTCCGTCAAGGAGTGCGGAAAGTCTCCCGGTTAGTACGTCGCCAAGCTCAAACCCCGGTGAATCAACTGCCAATTGGTGAAGATGGGACTTATTTGATTACGGGTGGCTTAGGGGCGCTAGGGCTGCAAGTTGCCCAGTGGATGGTAGCACAAGGAGCGAAAAACTTAGTTTTAACTGGCAGGCGTGGAGTGGTTGGTGATACTCAAGTAGCTATCAATCAACTACAACAAGCGGGCGCAAAAGTTCTAGTTGTTACAGCAGATGTGTCCAACACGGAAGATGTGGCTCAGGTGTTAGAGGGAATCAAAACTAACTATCCACCTCTACGGGGTATTTTTCACGCGGCTGGTGTTTTAGATGACGGGGTATTACTGCAACAAAATTGGAGCCGCTTTGCGAAAGTGCTTGCTCCCAAGGTGCAAGGGGCATGGAACTTGCACACATTGACCAAAGACCTACCTTTAGATTTCTTTGTCTGCTTCTCCTCGGTCGCCTCATTACTTGGTTCACCCAGCCAAGGAAACTATGCAGCCGCTAATGCCTTCATGGATGCCTTAGTTCATTATCGTCGAGGTTTGGGTTTGCCAGGTTTGAGCATTAACTGGGGGCCTTGGGCAGAAGTTGGGATGGCAGCAGATTTAGATAGTCGTAGCCAAAAGCGCATAGCTGAGAGTGGTTTTGCTACCATGTCCTCAGAATTGGGATTGCAACTACTGGGAGATTTATTGAGACAAGATGCCACCCAAGTTGGTGTGATGTCAGTTAATTGGGCGAAATTCCTCCAGCAATTCCCACCAGGAGGCGCAGCACCGTTAATTTCCGATTTAGCTCCCCAAACCCAGCCACAAGGCAATTCTGCACAATCAGCTAAACAACTTGAACTTCTGCGTCAATTAGAGGAAACTATTACTAGCGATCGCCAGAATGTTTTAATTGCTTATATTCAAACTGAGGTTGCCCAAGTTCTCAGGTTTGAAGCAGCTTATCAACCAAATCCGCAACAGGGCTTTTTCGATATGGGGATGGACTCTCTCATGTCCATCGAGTTGAAGAACCGACTAGAAACCAGCGTAGGAAGTTCTCTACCTTCGACTTTGACCTTTGAATATCCCACAATTGAATCCTTGGCTGAATATTTGCTCAACAATGTAATTTCCTTGAATGTAGCAGACCCAGTTGTGGTGGAGCCGCAAATAGAGACTGAAGTGCAAACTAATTTGTTAATAGATATTCAGCAATATTCTGAAGACGAATTAGCAGCATTAGTTGACCAAGAATTAGAAGCTTTGCTTGGTGTCTGAAGTAATTACTTGTGAACTTGCGTAAATCACCTGCTTAACTCCGATAAGTCTACAAAAGACATTTATTTATTTACTTACACAGCTAAATGAGTCTGGCTTCAGACTCAATTTCTTTGTCTATTAATTACGCAATTTCTTAAAATGAGTAACACTTCAGACATCCACCAATTATCTCCATTACAACGTTCAGTTTTAGCCTTAAAAGAAATGCGTGCCAAGTTGGACGCAGTGGAGAACGCCAAGACAGAACCAATCGCTATTATTGGCATGAACTGTCGTTTTCCTGGAGGAGCAGACTACCCTGAAAAATTCTGGGAATTACTCCACAATGGGGTAGATGCTATCACTGAAGTTCCGGCTGACAGATGGGACGTGGATGAGTATTACAATGCAAATCCCAACACTCTGGGGAAAATTTACACCCGCTATGGTGGGTTTATTAAACAGGTAGATCAATTTGATCCTCATTTCTTTGGACTTTCCCCTCTAGAAGCAGCCAGCATGGACCCCCAACATCGGCTACTTTTGGAGGTAGGTTGGGAAGCCATTGAAAACGCCGGACAATCCCCAGAGGAATTAAACGGCAGCCAGACGGGAGTCTTTATGGGACTCTTTATGGAAGATTATTCCCGATTTAACCTATATTCTGGCGATCATCACCGCATTGATGCTTACAGCAGTTTAGGAAATGCTCGGAGTATTGCCATCGGTCGCCTAGCTTATGTCCTCGGCTTGCAAGGGCCTGTGATGCAGTTAGATACGGCTTGTTCTTCTTCGTTGCTAGCGGTTCACCTGGCGTGTCAGAGCTTGCGTTCAGGTGAGTGCAATATGGCTTTAGCTGGTGGAGTCAATTTGATATTAGCACCGGAAGCCTCCATTGGTCTGAGTAGAATGAGGGCGCTGGCTCCAGATGGTCGTTGTAAGACCTTTGATGCCAAAGCCGATGGTTATGTACGTGGAGAAGGCTGTGGAATAGTTGTACTCAAGCGTTTATCAGATGCGATCGCTAACAATGATAATATTTTGGCTGTGGTGCGAGGCTCGGCAGTTAATCATGACGGTGCTAGCAGTGGTCTGACAGTACCCAATGGGCTAGCTCAGGAGAAATTGATTAATCAGGCACTCACCAACGCTAAGGTAGCACCAGAACAAATTAGTTATGTAGAAACCCACGGTACAGGCACATCTTTGGGAGATCCCATTGAAGTAAGAGCTTTAGGCTCAGTGTTGTGTCAAGGACGTTCTCCAGAACAACCTTTGCTGATTGGTTCCGTAAAAACTCAGTTGGGTCATTTAGAATCAGCTGCGGGAGTTGCCAGTTTAATGAAAGTGGTGCTGGCTCTACAAAACGCAGAGATACCGCCACATCTGCATTTACAACAGCCCAGTCCTCATATTCCTTGGGACAAACTTGCGGTTGCTGTGCCAACGAAGCCAACTCCATGGCCAGCAGTCAACGGCAAACGCTTGGCTGGGGTTAGTTCCTTTGGCATGAGTGGCACTAATGCCCATCTGATTATCGAAGAAGCACCGGAATTGAAATTAGAGCCGCCGAAAACTGAGCGTCCACTCCACCTGCTGAGTTTATCGGCCAAAACTGAGGCCGCACTACTAGCAATGGCTAGCCGCTATGAATCTTTTTTAACATCCCATCCAGAAACATCTTTAGCAGATATTTGTTTTACAGCTAACACCGGGCGATCGCATTTCGAACACCGCCTTGCTGTTGTCGCTGCATCTAACGCAGACTTGCGCGAACAACTAACAGCTTTTGCTAGCCAAAAGCTGACCAGTACATTAGTCAGTGGTCAAGCAGAGAAGAAGCGTTCCAAAGTTGTATTCCTGTTTACAGGGCAAGGCTCTCAATACGTAGAAATGGGACGACAACTTTACGAAACCCAGCCGACGTTCCGTAAAACTTTAGACCGATGCGACAAAATTCTGCGTCCCTATCTTCAGCAACCTTTGTTGTCAGTACTTTACCCCACATCTGATGTTACTTCCCCATTGAATGAAACAGCATATACTCAACCAGCACTGTTTGCTTTAGAGTACTCCCTCGCTGAAATGTGGAAATCTTGGGGAATTGTACCAGATGCAGTCATGGGTCACAGCGTGGGTGAATATGTAGCCGCTTGCGTTGCTGGAGTGTTCAGCTTGGAAGATGGGCTGAAATTAATCGCCGAGCGGGGGCGTTTAATTCAATCTCTACCCCAAAATGGCATGATGGCGGCAGTGTTCACCAATGAAGCACGGATGAACGGCATTTTAGCTGCTTATACAGGGCAAGTGGCAATTGCCGGGATTAATGGCCCAGAAAATATCGTTATTTCTGGAGCCAGAGAAGCTGTCCAAGCCGTGCTGAAAGAATTGGCAACTCAAGGAATTAACGCCCAACCATTGCAGGTTTCTCACGCTTTCCACTCCCCTTTAATGGCTAGTATCCTCGATCCCTTTGAGCAGATAGCTAGCTCGGTGCAGTTTCAAGCGCCGCGTATTCCCCTAATCTCGAATTTGACTGGACAAATATTTAAATACCAAGAAATTCCCAATGCAACTTACTGGCGACAGCATCTCAGAGAAGGAGTAAGATTTTATGCCGGCATCAAGACGCTACATGAACAAGGGTATGAAATCTTTGTAGAAATGGGGCCGAGTACCACATTAGTAGGCATGGGTAAAAGATGCTTGCCAGAAGGTACAGGCACTTGGCTAACTTCTCTGAAAAAAGGACAACCAGACTGGTCACAATTGCTTGCTAGTTTAAGTGAGTTGTACATCAGGGGTATAAAAATCAACTGGACTGCATTTGACCAAGGTTATCAGCGTCGCCGCCTGGCACTACCAACCTACCCATTTCAACGCCAACGCTACTGGGTGGAAAACCTAACCCCCCAACCCCCTTCCCTACAAGGGGAGAATTCAAAGCCTCTCTCCTTGCAGGAGAAAAGTCTGCCAGCTATTCCCCAAGTCAAAGCTTTGCCAAGAATTCCCTTGGCTGTACCATCGAATTGGTTTCATAGTTGGCAATGGACTCCAGAGGTGTCAAGCCAATCTCAAGATATTCCTTCAGGGGCAATTTTGATCTTTAGCGATCGCCACCAAGTAGGGGAAAATTTAGAAAAGCTGTTTGACCCTAAAAAGTACACGACATATTTTGTCACCCCAGGGGAGAGCTTCAACCAAACAGCACAACACTTCACTATTAATCCGGCATCCGTTGAAGACTACGAACAGCTAATTAAAAATATCAAAACAGACGGTGTTACAGTCACCGCAGCCGTGCATCTGTGGAACTACAGTTTGTGGGCAACATCCCCAGAACAATTACTAGAAAATGACCGCCTGCTCAATGAACGCGTTTACAGTCTTTTGTTTTTGACACAGGCGCTAGTCAAACATTACCCAGCCTCTCCCCTCAATTTCTTAGTGGTAACTCAAGGTGCTTATCCAATATCTCCAAATGATTCCCTACACGGTGTACATCAATCTATGGCAGGTGTACTGGCACAGGTGGTGGCACAAGAAAATCCTCAGATTAAAGCAAAAGTCGTAGATTTTAACCAAGATGTTTATCTGCCTGAAAAATTAGCCGATATTTTGTTCCAGGAAATGAAGGCAGCCCCTACTGGTGAAGGTATTGTTGCTATCCGTAATGGTCAACGGTTGAGCCGTACCCTGGAAAGAATTAATGTACCTACAGATAACAATTCTCTACCTTTGTCGGCAGGAGAAACCTGGTTGATTACTGGTGGTACCAGTGCTGTCGGGACAGAAATAGCCTTAGCTATGGTTCGACAAGTACCCATCAATTTGGTGCTAACAGGTCGTCATCCCCTCCCCCCCAAACAAGAATGGCAATCTGCTAGTCATGATGCGTCTACCCAGCAACGTATCCAGGTAATTCAGCAACTAGAGCAACTCGGAGCCACAGTCATGTATCAGGCTGTGGATGTAACGGATGCCTTGGGGATGAAGCAATTAATTGAGAGCATCAAGTCCCGCTTTGGTAATCTGGATGGAGTCATCCATGCGGCGGGTGCAGTTGACCACAGCACATTTAAACTACTACAAAAACAACCTGCCTCAATCACCAAAGTTTTAGCCCCGAAAGTCCAGGGAACCATCATCCTCGATGCTGTTACCCGTAACGAACCTCTAAAATACTTTGTGTTGTTGTCCTCTGTTTCCGCTTCTAAAGCCGAATGGGGAACCGGCATGGGCGATTATGCCGCAGCCAATACTTTTCTCGATAGTTATGCCATCTACCGGACACAGCATGGCGGTCAAGGACGCTCCTTAGCTTTAAATTATTCCCTGTGGAGCGATCGCGGTATGGGCGCTCTTTTAGGAGCATCAACTTTATTAATGGTAAAATCCAAAGGTTTAAATCCTCTGGAACCAGAGCCAGCTGCTAATGCCTTTATTCAGGCTCTATCTTTGGATGCTTCTAGTGTAATTCACATCATTGACTTAATTGCTCAAGCCACCCCAGAAATAGCACCAAAATCCTCCGCCAGCCAACTACAAACTAAATCTCGCAATCTGCGGCAGCTTGTCCGAGAAGTTTTGCTGCAACATTTACGTATTCCGGAAGCACAGGTGGAAGGACACAAAACTTTCCAAGAAATGGGGTTAGATTCTGTTGGGACTGTAGAAGTTGTGCAACATTTAGGGACAACTCTGGGTGAGGAATTATTTCCGACTTTACTGTTTGAATATCAAACACCAGATGACCTGGTAGATTATTTACAAAGCAAGTACGGTTATTCTGTGAAGACTAGCACAAGCGCGATCGCCCCAGAAGAAACATCTAGCCCGGAAGCCGAAAAATCAGCGCCCCCAAATGTCGCTACCCAGGAAAAATACCAAGATGTTCCTGAACAAGACATTGCTATCATCGGCATGGCTTGTAAAATACCAGGAGCTGATAACTTAGAGCAGTACTGGGATTTACTCAATGCAGGCCGCTCTGTCATTCAAGATGTGCCTCCAGACCGTTGGTTCAACCAACACTACTTTGAAGCCAAAGGAAACTCTCCACAAGCAAAAATATCCAAACGTGGATGCTTTGTAGACAGTCCCTTCAACTTTGACCCGATGTTCTTTGGCATCTCTCCCAAGGAAGCTACGGCAATGGACCCACAACAAAGGTTGTTCCTAGAGCTTTCTATGCAGGCCTTACAACAGGCAGGCTACGGCGGCAAATATCGCCCAGATAATATCGGTGTGTTTGTTGGTTGTGGACAAAATACTTACATCGAACACTTCACCAATTATCAGTATTACGAGGAATTACGTCAGCGTTTGCAAGAGAGTTCTTGGTTTGATCACCTTCCTGCTGAAGATCGTCAGCATTTGCTCAAGACCCTCTCACAAGTACTGCAACCAAGTGAAATTCTCCCTGAGTCAGCAGCAGGTAACGAGGTCAACGAATTAGCGGCACGAGTTAGCCATTGCCTGAACCTCAAGGGGCCAAGTATGGCAGTTAGTACTGCTTGTTCTTCTTCTCTGGTGGCATTACATATTGCTTGCGAAAGTCTACGTTCCGGTCAAACTGGCATGGCAATCGTCGGCGGGGTTAATTTAAATCTCAGTCCTAGTCCCTTCACTTTTTTACGTAAGGCACAGGCTCTTTCTCTGAGTGGAACCTGCTATCCCTTTGACCGCCGTGCTAATGGCATCGTTTTAGGAGAAGGTGCAGGCGTATTAATTATCAAACCACTCAAGCAGGCTTTGGCAGATGGTGACTTGATTCATGCTGTGATTAAAGGTTCCGCCGTAAATAATGACGGTCACTCCCAGGGAATAACCGCTCCCAATCCCAAAGGTCAAGCAGAAGCCATCCGCCAAGCTTACAACAGTTGTGGCGTAGACCCTCGGACTATTTCCTACATTGAAACCCACGGTACAGGCACTCTCTTGGGCGATCCAGTCGAAGTAGAAGGGATGACACAAGCTTTCCGCAGCTTTACTGATGAAAAGGGATTCTGTACTATTGGTTCGGTTAAATCCTCCATTGGTCATTTGCTGTCTGCTTCCGGTATTGTCAGCCTGATCAAAGTGGTACTGGCCATGCAGAACGGCAAAATTCCCCAAACTGTAGGTTTTGAGGAGCCTAATCCCCATATTAATTTTGCGGACACACCTTTTGCTGTGGCTGGTAAGAGTATACCCTGGTCGCCTAATGGCAACCCATTACGTGCAGGTGTGAATGGATTTGGATTTGGTGGCACGAATTGTCACGTTATTCTTGAGGAATCCCCAATAGTAGCTAATTTACAGTCCCAGGTCACAAGTTCATCTCCTGATTTGTTATGTCTGACTGCACGGAATCAACAAGCACTTCAAGAAGTAGCTAGACAACTACGCGAACACATCATTCATCATCCTGAACAAGAATCTTCCCAAATCTGCTTTACTCAAAATAATGCCCAGAAGGAATTACCTTACAAGGCGGCTTTAGTAGTCAATGACCGTCAACATCTGCTCAATTACTTAGACACTATCTGTTCGGCACAAACACCAGCAGATATATATACAGGTCGAGCTAACCCCCAGCGCACAACACCGTTTCACTTAATATTAGATGGAACTAGTGCGATCGCTCCCGCAGAAGTAGAAACTTTAGGCAAACGTTTCCCCCAATTCCAAGTAGCTTACAATAGCGTGCGTGCCGGATTAAATGAGATGAGCGAACAGGCACATATATTTGCGGTGCAGTACGCTTGGGGACGCTTGTTGATGTCTTTGGAATTACAACCCACTAGTTTATTAGTAGAAAAAACCGGTATTCTAGTAGGAGCTACACTGCGGGGAATGTTGACATTAGAGCAGGCGATCGCTTTGCTCCTACAAATAGAAGGACAAAAAGGTCTGATTGCTCATGATGTGTCCGCAAAAGAACGGTTAGCATCAACCTGGACTTGTCCATTAGTAACTTCACAAGGAATTTTCAGCCATTCTGACACAATTTCCCCGGCTCAACTGGTAGCCCTGGTGCAAGTATCTGAACAGTTAAATGTAGACGTGTGTCAAGATGTCATCTCCAAAGAAAGTGTTTATTTACACTTAGGAGATTCATTAGCTCTCAAAGAACAATTAGCAAGTTTGGATGAACTGGGAGTCTGGATATATCTAGACAAAGGACAACCAGTGGTGGAACGTGTGTTGACCAGTCTGGCCAGGTCTTATGTAGCTGGGGTAAGGTTTAATAGCATACCCTTATTTTCTCAGGGTCTACGCCGGGTGCTGCTGCCTACTTATCCTTTCGAGCGTAAAACCTACAGAGTATCATTAGTTGATAGCTCTCAGGAAAATCAAGCAGCCTCCATACCTGCGGATGAATTATTACCACCACGCCCAGACAGCCAAGGTCAGTCAAATGCCAAAGTTTTGGAAATCCATCCAGTAACAGTAGCCCAAACTCGACTGTTGCCTATAGAACAATTATCTCCACTCACAGACAGTCAACGCCAGTCAAGTTACGCTAAGTTGACTGAGGACTTGAAGATTGTGGACAATAGCCAACAGCCACGACTAGTGCCCATAGAACAACCATCCCCACTCACAGACAGTCAACGCCAGTCAAGTTACGCTAAGTTGACTGAGGACTTGAAGATTGTGGACAATAGCCAACAGCCAAAGCATCCGGTAGCAGTAGCCCAAACTCGACTGTTGCTAATGGAACAATTATCTCCACTCACAGACAGGCAACGCCAGTCGAGTTACATCAAGCTGGCTCAAGATTTGCAGAGATTTGGTAAATAACCTGAGTTCGGGTTAAGGTAGAAGCTAAAAAGCTTATTCTGTCAGGATTGAATAAAACTGGAATTGATCAAAGCAGGGATAAAAGTGGAATCATTTTGTCAATAAGGTTCACAAATGAAACTAATCTCAGCAATATGTCTTATTGACAATAGATGAAAACAAAGCTTTAGACCGAACAACGATAATTCAAGGCTTTTGAGGATTTATTATCCCGAACTCAGGTTAAATAGGCTGAAACTCTACCCCCTTGTGGGTAAAGTTTCGTCACAGGTCTGTAGTCAGTGGCAGAACAGCTAATAACTGACCACTAACACCGACAGCGCAATAAAACTTCCAAAATTAGTTAGGAAACAATAAACAAAGAAAGCTAACCCTTTATTTTATTGCTCCTAACTTTTTGCATAAATAGCCCAGATCAAGGCGATAAGTAACATAACAAGAGCAAAGATTAATTTTTCTCATAATTCTTATCCATTCAAATTTAGTTTTGTATGAATAACTAGACTTCAAAACAATACTTACTTAATTAGGTAAGACGTTGAACATTTTTATTGCGAATATTAATTTTTTTTAGAGGATGCAATGAGTACTAAAAGCTTAGAATTGCCTATTTTCTCCCTAGTTGCTAAAATTACTGGACATGATGCAGAAGAATTAGAACGAGATATGTTTTTGGAGGGTAACTTAGGATTAGATTCCATCAAAATGATGGAACTATTAAATGGATTAGTAGCACTAATTCCCCAAGAAATGCAACCCAAATTTATGGAAACATTGCCTTTGCAAAACTTGATGCAATTGCAAACTTTGGGCGATGTCGTGCAAATAGCTGATAAGTGCTTAGTTTCCCAAATAGATAATTCTGATTCTTCGCCATCTGCAAGTATTATCAATCAAAAGGAGCAGAAAACAGAGCAGGTTGAGATTCTTTCTGGGCAATATTTTCATTTACTCGGTCATTGGGTAGTAAATTCAATTAGTTTATTTTCTACTCTACGTTTACGAGGTGATTTTAATTCAAACGTTGCTTGGCAGTCGTGGAAAGATTTACTGGCTCGTCATCCTATGCTGCGATCGCGCTTTATCATTCCTCCCGATACTACCAGATTCAAGGATTACGAAATGGTAGTTATGGAAAACCCCACTCCTCCTGATATACCCGTTACTGATATCAGGCATCTTCACAGTGAGGCTCAAGAACAACTAATTAATGATGAATTGCATCGCTGCCTCAATTATGAATGGCAAATGACAGAGTGGCCACTACATCGATTTTTTGTTTTTCGGCTGGAAGATTCAGTCTATCAACTGGTGTTAGCCAACGAGCATCTCATTTCTGATGCCCTGGGATGTCATGTCATCTTACGCGAATTTATGGAAATCTACCGCGCTCATGTCTGCGGTGAACAACCTAATTTGCAGCCACCTACAACCGTCCAAGATTACAGCGAATTGGTGCAATCAATTAATGCTTGGCAAGACCCAGAAGAAGACAAAGCACTGGTCGAGTATGTAAATCGGCGGGGCAAAGATTCTTACTTGTGGAATCCCACAGGAAATGCCATCACATCCCTGTGTCCAAAATTCCATAACCGCAGATTTTCTTTAGGAAAGGCCATTACTAATCAACTCATTGCCCAAACTCGTGAATGGCGATTACCACTGAACTCTTTACTAGTGGGTGCGTTTGTGCGGGCTGTTGCCAAGTTTGAGAAGTCTAAAAACGAACCGATTATGGTTCAAGTTCCCACCAGTGGGCGGGTTTATCCAGGCATAGATGCTTCTGATGTGGTGGGTAGTTTTGCTCAGAATTTGTCCATTAGCCTAGACTTACCAGCACCGAATGAAGATTGGCAACGCTTGTTAAACCGCGTTCATCAGGAAATCCAACAAGGGTTAGTTAACGGTTATGACCGCGCCCAAACTCGTCAAATGGCGATCGCTTTCCGAGATAATATTGTTTTAGAAGATGGCAAAATCCCTGAGCGGATGTTACCTATGTATCGTCGTATACTGAAATCAAATTTATACTGTCCATTTACAGGACAGACTAATATTAAAAACAAATATGGCCCCATAGATGTAATCGATTATCGCGCAGGTGGTATTAATGCTGCGGGAACAATTGATATATTGCAAGAAATATTTGACGACAGTTTACATTTGTTTGCTAGCTACGACAGTAACTTTTTCCCTGAGTCTGTTATCGATGAATTGATGCAGGAATACATTACCCAAATCAAAGAATTAGCCTCACTAAAAATCCCATCTCAGCAACTAACGCAGCCACTCTCCAAGACACAAACAGATGTAAATATAGTGCAGCTTCTGCAAGAAATTGCCACAGAAATCTGCCATTCCCAGATTACTGACAATGATATGGCTAAGGATTTGGAAGCAGAATTAGGAATGGATTCTTTGGAACTCATCCGCATTGTTACGAGGTTAGAAAAACGGTTAGGCAAAGTAAATCGTCAAGCCTTGCTTTCTTGTCGCAGTCTCCAAGAAATGGCTGTGCTACTTGGGAAGAAACAATCATCTTCTTTACAAAACCAATCAGTTCTCAACAATCAACAACCCCAAGAAATTCCTTACTGGGAAATTATCGAGCAAGCCAAGCGTACTCCCAATGCCATAGCGGTGACGGATGGGGAAACTCAAATTACCTACGCAGAGTTGAACCGTCTTTCCAATCAGGTGGCTAATTATTTGCAGGCTCAGGGAGTTCAACCAGGTGTGTTTGTGGGGATCATGACACGACGCGGGCCTTTGATGTTTGTGGGGATTCTCGGTATTCTCAAAGCAGGCGGAACTTACGTTCCTTTAGATCCTATATATCCTCATGAACGGATTAAGTACATACTAGAACACGCTGAAATCGGAATTTTGCTAACAGAAAATCGCTTGACAAACAAGTTAGCAGAATGCCTGACTGAGCAGTTACCTTTAAATACTTTGATGTTCTTAGATGAGGGTATTTTTGAGCAGGGTAAAGCTTGGACACAGTTAAATAAAAAGACTTGGGCGCGTTGTTCAGACATAGCTCCTGCCAATGTTAATACTCCTGATGACTTGATGACAGTACTGTACACTTCTGGTTCTACAGGTAAACCTAAAGGAGTGATGCTCAACCATCGGGGTTATATGAATCGCCTGGTTTGGATGCAGAATGCTTTTCAATTGCGTTATGGCGATCGCGTTGCTCAAAAAACATCTTGCTGTTTTGATATATCAGTATGGGAAATATTCTGGCCTTTGATGGTAGGAGCTACTGTTTATTCTGTGGAAACAGAAACAGTCAAAAATCCTTGGCTCTTAGCACAGTGGATTAAAGATAACCAAATCAATGTCATGCACTTTGTTCCTTCCTTGTTTGGAGAATTTTGTAATGCTTTAGAATCAGAATCATGGACTTTTCCCAATTTGCGTTGGTTAGTCTTTAGTGGCGAAGCTTTACCTGTACCTTTTGTACAACGTTGGATTGATAAGTATGGCATGAGTGTTGGTTTAGCCAATCTTTATGGCCCCACTGAAGCTTCCATCGATGTCACAGCACACATTATTCGTCAACGTCCAGGCGAACAAGAAATCTGCATTCCTATAGGTAAAGCTATAGATAATGTGTATATCTTAATCTTGGATGAACAGATGCAGCCATTAGCCCCAGGAAAAATGGGAGAACTCTGGATTGGCGGTGTGCAATTGGCTAAAGGTTATCTCAAAGATCCACAACGCACAGCAGACGCATTCCGGCTTAATCCCTTTTCTCACGTTCCAGGGGAATATTTATACAAAACTGGCGATTTAGCTATGGAATTGCCCGATGGCAGTTTCGAGTATCATGGACGCATTGACCACCAAATTAAAATACGTGGTTTCCGTGTAGAACTGGGTGAAATCGAAAGTGTTCTTAATAGCCATCCCGCGATTAATGAAGCTGCCGTTTTAGCTGTAGATTACGAAAATGGTCAAAAACGGTTAATAGCTTGCTTGGCCGGTTCTCAAGTAGACAATCAACAAATTAAGGAATTCCTGGCTCAACGCTTGCCTGATTATATGATTCCTCACCGATGGGAATGGCTAGCCAGTCTACCTAAAACCCACAATGGTAAGCTAGACCGCAAGGCTATTTTGGCAGCTATCACCCAAGAAAAGCCAACAGTATCTCAACAATACTTACCTCTAGGCCCTGCTCAACGTTGGTTAGTGAAATACTTTGAGGCTCCATATCAATGGAATGGCTACACGCGTTTTCTTTTCCATCAACCATTAGACGCAGAGATATTTAACCAAGCTCTCAATGTTGTACTGGAAACTCATCCTGCTCTACGGACTGTGTTTGTGCAAAGAGATCAACAATGGTGGCAACAGTTAATTTCCCCAGAGCAAAAGTTGAGTGCTGAATTCTACGATGGTAGTCATCTTACATCTGCACAGCGAGACAGTGAAATCCACAACCGGATACAAGAAATAGCTCAACAGTTTCAAATCAACCAATGGCCGCTGATGAAAGTAATCGCGATCAAGGTGAATGAATCCTGCTACGATATCTCGCTGATTGGACATCATATCATCGGTGATTTGCTGAGTACTGGGGTGATTTTTAATCTCTTATGGTTGACTTACAGCGAGTTGCTGGGGAACAGAACTCAGAGTTCTCAGCCTCTCCCTGCGACACCTTCTTATATAGACTATGTGCGTGTGCTGATGCAGGCGGAACAACAAGGAGCTTTGACAAGTCATGTAGATTATTGGAAATCTCAATTTCCTTCTCAGGAATATACCTTCCAAGTTCCCTTTGACCATCAAAAAGGTGCTAATTTAGAGGCTTCCGCCGCCAGCGAAAAATTTACCCTGTCCAAAAACAGTAGTAACATTCTCCTACGTGAAGCCAAGCAGTATTACAAATGTAATGTCTACACGTTGCTACTTTCTACCTTGTATCGGTTGATGGCTGAGTGGAGTGGACAACCTTGGGTAGTAGTTAGCCATCGCAGCCACGGCAGAACTCTAGATAGCACGCACACGTTTTTAAATAGTGTTGGTAACTTTGCGATGAATTTCCCTGTCGGGGTTAATGTAGGACGTTCCATCAAGTGGGAGCAAACCACCAAGGAAATCCAAGCCAAATTTAACGAGTTACCGATGAATGGTGTAACTTTTGATTGGATTTCTGAGCAACTTCCTCATCATGTTTATCCCGATAACAATCTCACTCCAGTCAGAGCTAACTACTTAGGAAATCGTACTGCTCCCGCCTTAGAACTGTTTGAGTTTATTGAGGAAGATAGAGATAGTCGGTTGTCCTCCCCTGACCAGAAACGTACAGCGTTACTAGAGTTTTTCTTCTCCATCACCGATGGCACTGTTCACTTAGAAATCGAATACTCTCGCAATTTCCATCTACCTGCAACTATTCGTAGACTTGGCGATCGCTATTTGGAACTTATGGCAGAGATGCTAGCCGTTGTACCTTTAGTAGGCAATGGTGTAGAAATGACAAATCACTTTCACAAACCCTACTAGGGTGGCAAACTTCCCATCAGTCTTTCCCCTATTCTCCAGTACAGACGCAATTAATCGCGTCTGTACGCCCTCCGCACTCTCTATTTTCAAGCTAGATTGCGGTATCTCTACAAAATATCACACCAGTGATAATATGATGCTGAAAATGTCAAAAAAGCTTCGTTAAAACCTCAAATATGCGTACTTATCAACTGTCTAAACTTATTGGACTCGCCACCTTTGTAGCCTTATCTGCAACTGCACCAGCTCAAGCCGCAAACTTAAGCTTTGACTACAACCAACTACAATTTATTAAATCACGACCAATAGCATCTAGTAATTTTCTGGGGTTAAATGGATCGCCGATTGAAAATCAAGGTTTTGTGCCTTTCTATAATCCAGATCCTTCGGCTCCAAATCACGGTCATAAGGAAATCGGTCTAAATTCGCGCCGAGATTTCCCAGGTTTCAACAATGCCCCATATTACGGGACTGGTCGCCAAGGAAGCCCGGAAGAACCTGCTAGCGGTGCTACCAGAATGACAAGTTTGATTAGCATTAATAGCTTCCCTACCTTTGGTCAATACCTGACAAATTATGGCATCCCACTCAATGATATTGGCTTTGTGTTTGGTCAAAAGAGCGATCGCGATTTTAACCAAACTTGGAATTTAGGTGCAGATATATTCGGTCAAGATTGGTACGCTGATCCTAATACACCGCTTGAGGAAAGAATTTATAAAGCTAATCCAAATGATGTTGAAATAGCACTCTACAGTGGTAATACTAAAATAGTCGACTTTGGATATTCTGATTTTTATTCAATTGTCGATTACGGTTCTACACCATCATTTGATGATGATTTTGAAAGTAGTTTTACCGACCCAATTGCAGCAAAGAAAGCATCTGACTTAGATCCATTGCTGGCAGGTTTAGCCACAGCTTTTTTAAATGATGTTAATGCTGCTGGTGGTGGAGTGCAGATAGTTAACGAGAACTTTGGAGAACTGGATATTAATTTTGCAAGCGGTAATGGATACGATATGATACTTCTGCCATACCCGATGCAAATTCGTGCAGTTGCGCTGAAAGCAGTTCCCGAAGCTTCTTTTTCTTGGGGAATATTTATGTTTGGAGTTTTGGTTGCTGTGTCCCAGCGCAAGAAACTACAGAACTGACAATTACCCATAAATAGTTTTAGTTATCAAAATTATCCCAATTTTTTCAAGTAGAGACATTGTATTGCAACGTCTCTACTACCTAATCAGGTGTTCCTTATCTCATGTAATTATGTCAAAAATAAATTCCTTTATGTCTATCAAAGCACTTTACCGAACTGCTGGTCTGGTATTAATTGTTGAAAGTCTACTACTGTTTGTGCCGGTTTTTATTCTTGGTGCAGCAATCAACTGGCCAGCTAGCCTTGGTGAACCTGCTAACATCATGTTGCCACTATTAATTAAAAAAGCTGAACCAGTCAGAATTGGTTATCTGATCTATCTTCTTTATTCACTACTTTTTTGGGTAGTAGCTTTATTAACTGCTCGTGTCGTTAGCAATGGAGAAACTAACCCTGTATGGCTCCAAGTGGCAACAGGTTTTGGAATCGCATCTACTGTCACTCGTTGCCTGGGCATTATTCGCTGGTTAGTACCAATGCCAGCTTTAGCGCAAGTTTATGCTGACCCTGCAATCTCTGCACAAACTCGTGAAGCGATCGCTGTTGTCTATAAAACCCTCAATGACTACGCTGGCTCGGTCGGTGAAGTATTAGGTGTTAGCCTGTTTACCGTATTGTGGTTAACAATTATCTCAATTTACTTATTACGTTCAAGAACACTACCACGTTGGTTAGGAATCTTTGGGATCGTCGCTGCTCTGTTTCTGGCAACTCAATTAATAGAACTATTTGGGGTGGATTTGGGAGCATTTATTAGCGTGTCAGTGACCATGCTCCAACTCTGGTTTTTAGCCGCAGGTGTGACCTTATTAAGACACAAAAACGTCCAAGCTTAAATGAAATCCGACATTATTATCTAAAAAAATAATTCTCCTAATATCAAAACCAAGCCATGAACACAACAGAAGAACTCCATGTAATTTTTGGTACTGGCCCCCTAGCACAAGCCGTCATGCGCGAACTACTGACTCGAAACAAACGGGTGCGTATGATTAACCGCAGTGGCAAAGCAGACGTACCCTCTAATGTGGAAATCATCGCCAGCGATGCTTATAATTCCGAAAATACACAAGCGGTTACTACTGGGGCGACAGTCGTTTACCAATGCGCACAACCAGCCTACACCCAATGGCCAGAGTTTTTTCCCTCATTGCAAGCTAGCATTGTCGAAGGGGTAGCCGCCAGTGGCGCAAAGCTCGTTGTGGGAGATAATCTCTATATGTATGGCCCTGTCAATGGTGCGTTGCGGGAAGATATGCCGAATGCTGCAACCACCCGCAAAGGGCGCGTCCGTGGGCAGATAGCAGAGGCGCTTTTGGATGCACACCGTAGAGGTATTGTACGAGTTGCTATTGGTCGAGCATCGGACTTCTATGGGCCACTAGTACTTGATTCTGTAATGGGCGATCGCATTTTTCCCTCTGTATTGACTGGGAAACCTGCATCAGCGATCGGTGAAATTGACCTCCCTCATACTTATACTTTTATCGATGACTTTGGCAAGGCATTGGTGGTGTTAGGGGAACAGGATAAAGCATTGGGTCAAATTTGGCACGTACCTAACGCTGAGACTATCACTACTCGACAATTTATCAACATAGCTTTTGAGGAAGCTGGACATCCACCAAAAATCAGTAAAATGGGTAAGTTCATGATGCGACTAGGCGGGATTTTTATCCCAGAAGCTCGTGAAACCGTCGAGATGATGTATGAGTTTGATGAGCCATTTGTTGTAAATCATGATAAATACGTTCAAGCATTTGGCAACCATGCTACCCCTTTACGTGAAGCTATCCGGCACACTTTGACATGGTATAGCGAACATCTCAAAACCTTAAAAACGTAAAAGTTAAGGTTAGCTCTGTCAAGGTTAGACTATCTCATTCTTTTTCCCTTATGGCAATGTTTATGACTATAAGGGAAGGGAACTGTTCTACTTCTCAGCTTAACGCTAAAGAGTGCAAGCTTTACACCCTCAATGACATTAATTTGGCACAGCAACAAAATAAAAAGTCACTGTACAGTAGTGGGTTAAGGGATGTTTGCATCAAGGATAGGAATCCTTCCCTTCTTTGGAGCTTTTGGGTACACTAGACCTAGAACCTGACCTAAAAATAATTCTTCTCTAGTTGCATAAACCTACAATATTTAACTGATTAGTATTTAACAATAAATCAGCGAACCTAGATTAATTTTTTCGCTAAAAACTATCAATTTTACACTATTTAAGGAGTAGATAAACTTGTGATTATTGTAATGAAACCCTTCACCCCATCTGCGGAAATAGAACAAGTAAATGAAGAAATTCGTCGCCATGAACTTACACCAGAAATCTGTGTAGGGCATCATAAAGTAGTAATCGGTTTGGTGGGAGATACCTCAGAACTTGATCCACGCCAGATTCAAAATTTGAACCCTTTTATAGAGCAAGTGATTAGGGTTAAAAAGCCTTTCAAACGAGCTTCTTTAGAATTTCGTTATGGAGAACATAGTGAGGTTGTAGTACCAACACCTAATGGCCCTATAACTTTTGGGCAAAACCATCCTGTAGTTGTAGTTGCAGGCCCTTGCTCGGTAGAAAACGAAGAAATGATCGTCGAGACAGCCCAAGCGGTGAAAGAATGCGGTGTACAATTTTTACGTGGTGGAGCATATAAACCCCGTACATCACCTTATGCTTTCCAAGGTCACGGTGAGAGCGCTCTAGCTTTGTTAGCAAAAGCTAAAGAAGCTACAGGTTTAGGAATCATTACAGAAATCATGGACACCGATGACTTAGACAAGCTCATCGAAGTAGCAGATGTGTTGCAAATTGGGGCCCGAAATATGCAGAATTTTTCACTTCTCAAAAAACTAGGAGCTACCACTAAGCCAGTGCTACTGAAGCGGGGACTGTCAGCCACTATCGAAGATTGGTTGATGTCAGCAGAATATATTTTAGCCGGAGGTAATCCAAACGTTATACTATGTGAGCGAGGAATTCGCACCTTTGACCGACAGTTTACAAGAAATACGCTTGATATATCTGCAATTCCAGTTTTGCGAACCCTGACCCACTTACCTATCATGATTGATCCTAGTCATGCCACGGGTAAGTCCGAATTTGTGCCAACTATGACAATGGCATCAATAGCTGCTGGTGCAGACTCCTTGATGATTGAAGTTCACCCCAATCCAGCTAAAGCACTTTCAGATGGGCCTCAATCACTGACATTGGAAGGATTTAAGGAATTAATGCACGAAATAACTGCCCTAAGTAAATTCTTTGGTCGTTCGTCTCACAACAATAGTACAAATCTAAAGGCAAAAGCTATCTCATTGGTGAGCTATTAAACATATTCATCTCCATCTAAAGTTAGTAGTGGTTTAGGACTTCCTTAAATCTTTAGCTGTCCTGTTGCTAATAAAAAATTTGAACGCTCAAGCCCTAGTAGAATCCTTAGTAGCTTTCAGTGATGTCAACTTAGCAAAAAGAAAGCACTAGACATAAACTTGGGGAGCAAAGATAGCAAGACAATAAGTTGTCAAAATGGCTACTTTTCGCACCAAAAATAGGGAATTCAGACCGAAGAAAACAAATACAGGTGTCAGCTTCAGCAATAGAAAAAATAGAAATATAAATCTAAGTACTTGCACTACTAAGAGGTTGTTTGAAAAGTGTTTTGTTGTGCTTTTAGGCACTTTTAGATCCCCCCTTAAAAAAGGAGGAACCGGAATCTAAATCTCCCTTAAAAAAGGAGATTTAGAGGGATATTAAACTTTAGGTTCTTGCGGTGCAAAGGTTATAGAAAATCTGCATTACAATCTTGTATTGAAGTTATATTTTAGCCTTTGTTACCAGTTCCACGAACACAGGGAATCAGGTTTAAAACTATTTTGCCTAGTCTTTCGGCAAGGCTTGTACGAACTGCTTCCTGCGTTAAGCTGCGTAATTTTTCATAATTACTAAGAGTTACTAAGAGCCAAAATTATTTGCACAATGACAGATGTAAACCAATGCTTTTCAAAAGCATACAAACCTATAAACCTAACTTTTTATTATTACAGCTTTAAGAACTATGTCTACTTTATCTAAGTTAACACAATGCACAAAAGGTCTAGAAACAAGCGAAGTTCAGAAAGGGATGAGACTTATAGGATTACAGATTACAGAATTGGAACT
This sequence comes from Nostoc sp. FACHB-133, assembly GCF_014698055.1. NCBI lineage: Bacteria > Bacillati > Cyanobacteriota > Cyanophyceae > Nostocales > Nostocaceae > Nostoc > Nostoc sp. FACHB-133. Next base: position 82,204 of record NZ_JACJSH010000014.1, on the reverse strand, counting down.
AGATCAACTTGCATTTGGCAATACTATTTCGCTAGAAAACAGAAGATTAGGTGAAATCGGTTCAATATTTATACTAGCAGAAGCTCTTTCGGCAGTGAATTCAGTTCAAACAAATATTACTTTTCAAGACTTACCACAAACGCTTAAAGAGTTTTCTTGCTGTTACGGAGGAGTTCCAATCTACTGTTGGAATTCTGACTTAATCGGAAAGTGTTGTTTAACCCTAACTTTGCTAGATGGCAAGCCGGCAATTAGAGTTTCATCTCAAAACTTATAGCTTACCATTTCGTAAGTTGAAATTAAAAAAATGGGGGGGGGTCAATGGATATGGGTTGGGCATATTAAAAAACCCTATAAACACCTCACACGTGGTTGCAGGGCTTAGGTGTAGTGAGATGTGCTGTTTTTCGGACTTTTAGATTGTAGAAAAGGATTTGAAACGGATTAAACAACTACAGGGGGATATCTGGATAATCCTAGGGGATAGTTCGAGACGGCACTAAAATGTGTTTATACTTACATAAATACTTAACAGTCATATCTACCTAAAGGCACTATGAGAACTTTTAAAAATACGAGATATTCTAGTTCGAGAACAAAACAAATTTTAGTTCCCCTGCAATTAGTGCAGTATGCAGGGGAACTTTATTTTTAACAAGCAGAAACAATAGGGTTAAAATGCCAATGTCCAGCAGAGAATTAAAATTCTTGATGGCATAGTCAGGAAGTTTGGAACAACAAAAAATTAAGGCATGGAGATGCAATTGGGGGAAAGTGCGATCTTGGGGGAAAGTGCGATCGCGTTTAGAAGACATGAGTTTCTCGTAACAATTTCAGTATTTTTACTATATTACAAAAAAATATTTTGAATTTTTCCTTTGAAAGCGTGTTTTTATTTTTTCACTAACTTCAGGTTATCAGGTGTCAAATCATTGTAGGCTGTGGATCACAGGGTCAACAGTCTGTCAATGAAAATCAATTGGCACTTAGCGCCAAAGTTCTAACACAGTCAGAGATACAGCTAATTTTCAGTCATGGCTTGGGCAATGACCGCGATCGCAACGAGAACACCGCAGGCATCGCATACTAACTATTTAGCATTGAGCCAAGATGGAAGTATTTCTTAATTAATAGTTATTCACAATAACTTCTGAGTGGCACGACTATCAACGAGAGAATGGGGATCATAGCGCGGTAAATTGTCTATACAATACAATACCGCACAAACGGGACACTAGCCCAGAGCAATCATGAAGACCACGCCGCCAATTCGGAAGTCGAACAAGCTTTTGATATGTTTTATAACCTACAGAAAAACGAAAACTTATCAAAGTTCTCAGGTTTTGATGTTAAGAAAAATACTTAACAAACATCCTCTAAAAACGATCCGATCTTTTTGTATTTGGAAGTCTCTTAAACAATCCCAGACGCTGTTTGATTAGCAACCAAATAAAAGTATAATTACCAAATACATAACGCTTCCATAAGCGGGAAGGTTCAACTAGAAGCCGAAATAACCATTCAAAACCTGCTTTTTGCATCCAAACTGGTGCTCTTGTCACCATATTGCTAACCAACTCAAAGCTGACCCCAATACCTACAGAAATCGGCACACCTAAATACAAATAATTAGCAGCTATCCATTTTTCTTGTTTAGGTGCTCCCAAACCTACAAATAGAATATGGGGAGCCGCCTCTATAATTATTGAGTTGATTGAATTTAATTCTGTTAGCTGAGACTCAAACCCGTAGGGAGGACAGTAAGTCCCAACAATCTGCAAACTTGGATGTCTAGCAACAAGAGTTTTTTTCGCTTTTTCGGCAGAACCAGGGCGACCTCCTAATAAAAATACCTTTAATCCTTTTTCAGAAGCAATTGCGCAGAGTCTCTCGAACAAATCTGTACCATTCACTCTACCGGAAAGGGGGCTTTGTAAAAACTTAGCCGCCCACAGCAGTGACACCCCGTCTGGCACTACTAAAAAAGCCTTGCGATAAATCTCTTGAAAATCGACATCCTTCTGTAAGGTAACAATATGCATGGCATTAGGAGTAACGACATATTCTGGTTTACTCTGGGAGAGCGCATGGTTAATGATTAGTTCCACAACTTCATCAAAACTATATTTGTCAATTTCGACTCCACAAATATTAATTCTCATCAATACCTAAAGTTAATTAAATTGTGATAACGAATTATAGATATCGGCTAAACGAATGGAGCAATTTTTAATATCTAAAGGTTCGACATTTTTCCTAGCATTACTGCCCAAAGTAAGTCGTAAATTCTCATTCTCAATCAATAATTCCATCGCTGAGGATAACTGTTTGATGTTTCCTGGGGTAACTAACAGACCATTTTGATTTGAAATCACTAGTTCAGAAATCCCTCCAACAGGGGTTGCAATCACAGGTAAACTCCAACCCATAGCTTCTAAAATCGCCAGAGGCAGACCCTCGTTGTAAGAAGGCAAAATAAACACATCTGCTTGTGACAACACTTCATCCCGTTTTTCGGAATTAATCCAACCCAGAAAAGTTACCTGGTCTGAAAGGTTGAGACTAGCAGCCAACTGCTGCGCTTTTTCAATTTCACCATCTCCTGCCAGAATTAGCTGAGTATATTTTTTTTGATGATTTGGCAGGTTAGCAAATGCCTTAATTAAATCAAATGTCCCTTTGCGTTGACCAACTCGCCCACAACAGACCAAACTTATTTGAGTCCGATTTTTTCGTTCAGGAACCTCTGTAGGTAATTCGCATGGGTTAGGCAAGACAATAACTTGCTTGGGATTTAAACCTAGATTTAACACATAGTAATCTTGCCAACTTTCTGAAAGAACAACAAACCCTTGGCAGTGCTGAAATATTTTACTTAAAACTTGCTGTACTATTTGAGGAAGTTTAGCGTAAGTTAGATGAAATTCGGCACCATGAGTGTGCATCAAGACGGGCTTATCAAAGAGAAAGGCAATAACACAGCAAATCGCTTTTCGGAAAATGCTACCACCATCAGAAATCTGAATGTGTACAACATCTATTTCTTGACTTGATAATTTCCATAAAAATGTAGCTAGAGCTTTGGCGAAAACAATTACTCTGTAGGTAATTGAGCCTTCATCATGGGTGCTTATATGTTGTATTTTGAACTGAGGAAGATTATGCTTAATTATCAGTTTTTCAACCGTTGCTATTCCTCCATTTTGCTCTAAACTAGGCCCTAGCATTAATACCTGTAGTTGCTTCATGGACGTTAACCTCTGGTTCTTTTTAAAGAATAATTAAAGTCTCAAGCTAACGCCCTGGCTTGTGGGTTTAGTATAGTAGAGAGTAAGCCTATTTTGTAAACTCAAGTTTTAGGATAAGATATCATATTGACAGAGATATTACAAAGCTGTGACAAAAATCTGACTATAGATATTTTAAAGGATCTAAATTTGTGAGGATAAATCATCCTCCTTAGGGCGTAACCCCTAAATATTTCCGTTTCGATTTCCCTGCGATATTAAAGTTGAGAAAACATGCTGTTTTTGTATATTTAATACCTGACAAAAAGAAGGAGACTCCGGGAGCTAAACCTGAATCTCTTAATTGGAGCCAAATTTCGGCTTCTATTTCTATAAATGCATCCTTTTTTATACGTAAACAAAAGCTTAAATGAAACTGATTGGGTAAATCTAGCGAGCATATCATCAGGGGCAAAATAGACTGAAAGTATTGCTGTTTATGCTTTTAAGTTATCAGTGTCTATTGAATTGTCTAGACATAGTTCGCGCTCATCTGCCCAAAGTTACCACAAGGGGAAACGAAAGGATAAGGGTTTTAGCCATATCCTTTCATATTACAAACTCAGATTTTGTACTACTTGCCCCTCATGACACGCTTGCTAGATTTACCTCATGTGAGTACTGTTTGTAATACTCAAGCTTCATATATTAGATATTTAATCACATTTCGCCTAGATTAATGTCGGGTTATGTGGATTCTCCGACAAGCTGCGAGGCGATTCGATTACTTTGCTAAAACCAATAGCGAGAATCTTCCAAGAATCCTTACAGCTAAATCCTGATTAATGGAGAACAGCAATTTTCTTGGTACGTTTAGTAAACTGCTTTTCCATCCACCACGATTCTGAAGTTCCAAGCAAGGACACGTATAGAAATAATCCAATACTTCGTACCCTGTATCTTTTAGGGTTGCTAGTGCAGTTTCCTTAGTAAAATAATGGATATGCCCATACAAAAGCCTATCTTTCAATATAGGAGAACTGCGTAAAACAGTTTGCACTGACAAATCTAGAGGAATATGGAATAGTTTGTATTTTCCCTTCTCTTTTAGTTTCCGTAAGAAACCAAAATATTCCTCTACGTGTTCAAATACATCAATTGCCATCACCAAATCAAATATTGCTTCTTTTTCATTCAGCAAATCCTTCAAAAAAAAGTGAAGTTTTTTATTGCTTTTACTATTACATATTTCAAATGCATTAGTGGATATTTCATATCCATAAAAGCTTGTTTTATCACTAAATTCAGTTTGCAGAGAATTCAATATTTCACCAGCTCCACATCCAATTTCACATATTGTTAATGGATTCAGATTATTTCTCTTGATTATCTTGGCTATTTGCTTGGCTTTCCACGGCGAATCTTCTTCATGCCAGGTTGGGTGATTTTGAAGGTATGTACCATCTTCATAAATAGTATTCATAGCTTTGTATTGCTATAGGCAACATTTATTACAACAAACTCTATATTACATAAAAAACTATCAAATCGCAGTTAGTAATAAAAATTTAAATACCATGATGTTAGGAACATACAGAACAGGGCCGAACCCCCTATACAAGAGGGTTTACATAGTCTTTGCTTAACCATCCCTTCCCGGTTAGCTCCAATGTCAGTAAGCGATTTGGTCGAAATTTTCCGCGATCGCCTGCTCTAAAAAGTTAATGTTGCGCCCAAGTGGGGGGCGGCATTGCCTGAACCTTTTGCAAGTAACAAGAACACCGCAGCGAAAAGTATATGGGTCGTTTCCGCCTTTCCTGAACTTTCCAAGACGATTATCTGCAACTATAATTGGCATGGAGCTGAGATGGCTGTACGTCCGGGAATTATAGGTTGGAAACTATTATCCTACTTAAGTTCGATAATTTGTTACTTTTTTGTATATGACATTGTTATACGCAACAAAAAATTAAGAAACCCGGTTTTTTTAAAAACCGGGTTTCTTATACTCTGCGCCAATTAAAATTACTGACTGCTTATTATAGTGATTTCCGACGACGAGAAATTACCATACCACTAGCAGCTAGACCTAAACCAAGTAAAGTAGCTGGTTCTGGAACTGCTTGAGGAGCTGGATTACTACTGATATTAGAAACGAATAATGAAGCATGAGATAAAGCTTTTCCTGCATTTCCACTACCATTTAAATCAACACCAATGGTATTGAAAATTCCTGTCAAACCATCAGACCAATCATAATTTTTGAATAAATAGGCACTGTAATTAGTGCTGCTCTTCAGACTTACTACAAAGGTGTTACTAGTTAATGGCTGAGAAAGACTCCAACTGCCAATATTAGTACCGTTAGCTGCTGTAAACAGAGAGTTTGTTTGATCAGATTTAGCAAGTAGTGTCCAATCAGCATTACCCACAGAACTGGCAAATAGTCCACCATCCAAGAGAGTTTCTAAAGGATTACCTGCACCTGTATCATTACCAGAAAACGCGCCTGCACAAGCTGTGGCATTTACTCCTCCAAGAGAGATATTGCTGGTACTGCATACAACTGCCTGTGCTGGTGCAGCCACGAATGCACCACTGATTCCGGTAGCTAGTAAAACTGAAGCTGATAAATGGAGAAATTTGCTTTTCACTTTTGATGCTGCCTGAGATTTCAAGAATTAAATTGTATTTTAGAGAAATGTTTATATCAATCCATAAGTGTATTCACGACAGGAATTACATGCCTACTATGTATATGACATTAATAGTCATTCATGATACAAAGTAGGCATATAAAATATCTTATGAAATTTGCATAAACTTTTGCTCACTAGTATGAGCTTATGTCTATCGATATACAATTGTCTCTATTTTTGTTTCAGTTTCATCAAACTTTTAATAATTAATTACTCATATATTTTTATAAATAAGTTGGCTAAATCTACGTAAAAGCTACCTATCTTTTAAAAGACTATGACAATATGTCATCTGTATAATATTGGTTATTTGTAAGTATTTTCTCTCATGAAATTATATTTTATAGTAACTAAAAAGTCCGTGAATATACCAATATTGCTCGGTTAAGTAAAATGGGGAGAAAAGAAAATGGAGCAACCTAATTTGGAAGTGCTTTCGATTTAGCACAGTCACGACAGTAGCGATGGACAGTTACTGCAATTTTTACGAGAGCGTGAGCGTACTATGTCGGGCAGAGGTCTGACTAAAATTATTTTGAGTACAAAATGTGCTGGGGGCCTTTTGTTCTGAAGCGTCGGGTTAATAAATAGGGACAAGGGTAATTGTTGGATATCGCTATAAAGCAACTTGGGTGGCTAAATGTTGGATTTCAAAATTAGACTTTAGTCTATATCAATGTTATGTAGATATAATTATAAAATTTGGATGAAAGATGCCTAAATACCAGAGATAAGGGGTTTGCTAAATTAATGTAGGAAGTGAGAGATGAGCGATCGCACTTTTCGGCAACACAACGCAGGTACGTCAAATTTTACAAATCCATCGCTTGTCTCATCAACTATTCCCACATTGGCAAATGCGACACGCGGTTTTGGTTTACCAACAAATAATACTCCACTCGAAACAGTCACTGAGGTAGCAAGCGACCTTCAAGAAGCCCAGTCTGCTGATGAGCAATCATTAGAACCAGAAGCTATCAAAGAAAAGCCTCTTGTTCACGACATTAGTCGCATATCTTTGCGTCGTCCACAGCCGCAACTTACAGTTAGCCAGCCAGGAGACCAGTATGAGCAGGAAGCCGACTCGGTTGCCAACAAAATCATGTGGATGACTAAGCCTGAGCCAAAGATAAATTTGGGTGAGATGGGTTCACAAGATATCATGCAACGAAAATGTGCAGCTTGTGAGCAAGAAGAGGAAGTACAAACTAAGCTGTCACTACAACGGGCGACTGATGGCAGCGTCCAGAGTGAGAATAACATTGAGAGTCAGTTAAATAGTAGTAAGGGTGGGGGAAGCCCGTTATCTGCCGAAGTGCGAGAGTTTATGGAACCACGCTTTGGTAGTAACTTTAACAATGTGCGAGTACATACTGACTCTAATGCTGTGCAGATGAGTCAGTCGTTGGGAGCGCAGGCATTTACTCATGGTAGTGATGTTTATTTTGGTGCAGGGAAATCACCTGGTAATAACGAGTTGACAGCCCATGAGTTAACCCATGTAGTACAGCAAACAGGCAAGGTACAAAAACAAAGCGATACATCCACAGCACCAGTCCCTCTTGACCAGGCATCTAATGGTATGCCGCCCAAAACAGGTACAACCAAAATTGACCACAAGAATACTACAATTACCGCTTCTGGGAAAAACATTACCGAAGCAATTACAAACTTAACATCACAAGGAAAGGGCGAAGCGGGTAGTGTTACTTGTGCCCCAGAGAAAAGTGTCAAAACTTACCAAGCTGACGATCGGTCTGCTGAAATTATCTATGAAGCAGACGTTCTAGTCACAGAAACTAAGGCAATGCCCGTCTGGACTGAACTTGACAAACAATGCGAACCCGTTAAAACAGAATGGGCAAGGTTTTATAGCGCTCTGGATCAGCACGAAAATGGGCACATTAGTATTGACGAGAAGGCTTTTAAAGATTTACACAAAAAGCTGCTTGGCAAAACAACCTCAGCAGCTGACACGATTTTTAATGATACTTATACTAAAGCTAATACTGATAACAATACCTACGACACCACAACTAAGCACGGGCTGACTCAAGGTACAGGAGTAACCCCGGTACAATGCGGCACAGAAAAAGTTTCTCAAAATGGAGATGAATCAAATGCACAGATAGAAGTTCAAACTAAACAGATAGAGCCGAAAACGCTACAACAGGATCTAATCTGACTATAGGATTTAGTAATAATAAAGATGTTTAACAACAGCAATAACTCCCAGGCTAGTATTCTCTACAGACATGGCGACGTTTTAATTAGACATATTGCTAGCTTACCTGTCGGCGCTCAGAAGCGTGTAGGTGCTACTCTAGCTTATGGTGAAATTACAGGACATAGCCATCGCATTCAGCAATTTCATGCTGTTCAGTTGTGGGTACATGGTAGTGACCTTTTTCTAGAGGTTAAAGAACCAAGTGCCACTTTAGTTCATGAAGAACATCGGGCGATTGAATTACCAAAAGGGCTTTATCGCGTTTGGAGACAACGCGAATATCGCCCTGATGCCTATGTGGAGGTAGTAGACTAATGCTCAAGATCATGTCTAATGGACGTGTGCCAAATAAACCAATTAAGCAGCGCCCAAACCAAAGCCACGAGCCTGTATCGGCTGAATATGCTCGAAAACTTATCCTTGAGCATCGTGCCTGGGATGGGATGCGCGTTTTAGGCCATCTGGATTTAAGCGGTGCGTTGGATATTTACAATCTACCTGAAAATCTCACCTGTGAAAGTCTTGATATCAGCGATTGTGTAAACCTCACAACCCTTCCCACAGGACTCCACGTTACTTATTGGATCGAGTTAGCCGGAAGTGGGATTACTAGTGTATCTGCGGGACATGGTTTTGTCTGGCGCTGGCGAGGCGTGGAAGTGACAGATAAAATTGCCTTTGAATCCCAGTCTCTAACGGGGCAAGATATCCTCAATATAGAGAACGTTGAGTTGCGCCGCGTGCTGATTGAGCGTCTGGGATACGAGACATTTTTGCAGCAAGTGGGAGGATTGATCCGCGATCGCGATCGTGATGCTGGGGGAGAACGTCAACTAGTCTACATCCCTTTTGAGGATGACGAGCCGCTTATGGTATTGAAAGTCACCTGTCCATCTACAGGACATATTCATATCTTGCGGGTTCCCCCTTATATGCGGAGTTGCCATCAAGCAGCCGCTTGGATTGCGGGCTTTAATAACCCAGATGATTATCACCCTGCGATCGAGGCGTAGTTAGCTCTAAATACTCTGCGGTTTAAAAGCGATTTATTTAACCGCAGAGGCACAGAGAACGCAGAGATTTTATGAGTTAATTGGTAGTAGTGGGTTGGACAAATCGCTTAATTTCACCACATGCAATATAAGACTTTCCATCAGGTGCTGTTTTGACTTCATCAACGACATAAAGCATCCCTTCCTCACGAACCGATCGCGGAAAACGCATATTCCAATCTGGTTCATAGCCGTCGGAAACCACTCTAGCGCGTAGCTTGCTGCCATCTTTGACACACTGAATAAGAATGCCGTCTTTTACAACATCAGTTGTGGGAAGATCGGCAGCACTGGCAGGGCCTTTAGAGGCTTTGCCTGTATAAGCTATATTCGATTGTCTAGGGGCAACGAAGATATCTGCTTCACCGGGTTGAGCAAAACGAGTGATATTGCCACGTACACGATAGAAAGTGCGATCGCTTGAGAGTTCCAGCCCTTCAACAACGTACCTTGCTCCCTCTGCCCGAATACTCCGGGGAAACTGGACATTTTTGGCTGAATCGTAGCCTTCAGATATGACTTTGACCCTTAGTTTACCCCCTTCACGAACGCAATACAATTCAACACCTGAGCCAACTTCATTAACAACCGGCATTGCGTAGACTTCATCACCAGCAGTAACACCGCGCCCCACCAGATCGTTGCGATTGCGGTTCATTGTCTGGTAAGACTGATCTCGCAATTCTTTACGTCCGGCATTACCTAGAGCTTTTTGGGCGATTCGACTTGCGAAATACTCAAGCTGATCGATCTCTTCAGCAATTTCAAAATTCTCGTTTAACCCTTTATCCCGCAAATCTTTCACCAGGCTACGCAGGGTTTCTTCCGCTTCCTGGTGTCTGCCATGTTCAGCTAAATCGAGGGCAGTCTCTTTAGCCTTAGCAATGGTGAGGCGGCTCAGTTCAAGAATGATATGGCTTGTAGAGGCAAAGGCTGCTTCCTCAACAGTGCCAACTTTGGCGATGATATCTGCTGTGCCTGAAACGTTTTGAATGAGGTCATTTTGGATAACGTCAGCGCTGTAATGCAGTTTCATCACAGGTAACTCACCAACTTGAGCGCTTGATATCAGCAAACTTAAACCGAGAAGTTTGTCTTCACCCTCATAAAGCTCTCCCAAGCTGATAACAGCCTGACCAGAATCATTCTGGCTAACTTTTGCAAGACTTAAAGTATCAACAAGACTGACACCTTCAGCTAACTCAAGTTTCACTGTGAGGTTTTGTCCTACTACTGCTCTGAGACTGTCTAGCTCAATACTAAACACTTCAGTTGCTTCATCGATGCTTTGAATGAAGTAGAAGTTTCCCCTGGCAGCCCTTGCCATACCAATCAGCAGGTCTTCATTAAAACCCTGAGCAAAACCTAATGTTGTTGTGGTGATACCTTCCTCAGCTTTTTGTCCTGATGTTGCCGTTAGTACCTTGGGGTCTTGAATGCCCATATTGGCGTGACCATCGGTAAGCAAAAGAACACGGTTGATTTTTTGCGGATCGAGTCGCGTTTTGACGTGTTCACAGCCTTTGAGCCATCCCCCCGATAAGTTGGTAATACCGCCTGCTCTTACTTTGCGGATAGAATCTTTCAGTGTGGCTTTGTTAGTTACAGCTTGGGGTGGTACAACGCTATATACTTCATCGTCGTAAACAACTACTGAGAGAATGTCATCTGGCTCAAGTTGATCTACCACAGACTCAGCAGCTTTGAGTGCATGATGTAAAGCAGCACCTGCCATAGAGCCTGAACGGTCAATTACAAGAGAAAGGTTAAGGTTCCGTCGGGGAGATTCAGCTATGTCAGGGCGAAAACGTAGCAGAATATTAGTCTTTAATGAAGATCCGGCGGGGAGAATAGATTGGTCAAATTCGTAACTTGTCTTAATCATTTTTTATATCCCTCAAAATTGTCTGTTATGAGCTACAAGCTTTATGATGCAAGGATAGAAAGTGCTTTTTTTAGTTTACCCAGAAACCAGTTTATTCAGTGTGTAAATGAACTTTACTGTAAGATTTTATAGCGGTTCTGTCTTGCCAAGGTTAGCAAAGCTCATCGTAGACATGGCTTGTTCGGGAGAAGTTTGCAATCTACTGACTCCTTCCTACTACTGAAAGGCGATCGCACTGGTCACAATTGCGAGAAACTGAAAGCAGATATATTAGGAGAGGAGAACCTAATGAGCTGGACTAAAGTTCTTGCAGTCGAAGCACTTTCCCCAGGTACGCGAGAAGTGGTGAAAGTTGGCAACCGTAAAATTCTGCTTTTGAATCACGAAAATCAGCTTTATGCTGTAGATAACACCTGCCCTCACTTAAAATTACCTCTGAAAAGTGGCAAAATAAAAGATGGAGCAATTGTTTGTTCTTTTCATCACAGTGCTTTTGACCTGCGGACTGGTGAAGTACAAGACTGGTGTTCTTGGCCACCTGGTGTAGGCAAGGTACTCTCATTGGTTTCACAACCAAAGGCGTTGCCGGTGTTTCCTCTTCGTGTGGAAGAAGGTAGTATCTGGGTTGATGTACAAGAGGAATAGCACTCTCTCTCGATTTAATACCATTGGACAAACATCAGAAGTTGCCAGTAGGCTACAAAATGTTACCTAAACTTTTTGCAGCGCTTTGCCTATTCATTTTTGAGTGACAATAGAAATATCAGAAACGGAGGATTGGCAAAAAACAACCTCCGTTTTTATGGCCTTCTCAATGCCTCAATTAAATATCAAGAATTCTATTGATCGCTACAGTTCATCAAATAGTTGTATATTGTCATTGATCAGGAATACCCTTAGACAAATTTCCATTTATCACTTACATACACGAACGCAATTTACGTATTTACACCGATTTTGATTACGTTATAGACTTGAGCCAATTGGGAACTATATGATCGGAGATCAATTCAATTATTTGAATTATTTTTGTTTGCAATACGCATAAAAGGCTCTTGCTAATGATTAGTATAATTACACCAGTTTATAACGGTGGGAAATTTATAGAATCTTGCCTTCAAGTTGTCATTGACCAAAATTGTTTAGAAGTAGAGCATATCATTGTTGATGGAGGTTCAAGTGACAAGACAGTAGACATTATTCAAGATAAAGCCAATCAATATCCCCACATACGTTGGATTAGTGAAAAGGACAAAGGACAATCTGACGCTATGAACAAAGGAATTGCTATGGCACGAGGAGAGATTGTTGGTGTTTTAAATGTTGATGATTTTTATGAGATAAATCTTCTTAACCGCATCTGTGAGATTTTCCAAACTTTACCAGAACCTAGCTTGATTGTTGGTAACTGTAACATCATTAATCAGAAAGAGCGGCTAATCTTTATCAATAAACCTAGCCAATTACGAACAATAGATTTACTGTTAGGAAGACGACTTAATGATGATGGAATTATCGATGCTTCTTTTCCAGTAAATCCATCTGCTTACTTCTATCATAAATCATTACATCAAAAAATTGGACTCTATAAAGTAGAATATCATTATTCAATGGATATAGATTTCCTTTTGAAAGCTGTTTGTTCATCTCATGTTAAGTATTTCAATGAAACTTGGGGTAATTTTAGATATTATCCAGGAACTAAAACATTTGATGATTCTGCAACAGGAAGCAGTTTAGCGCGAATTGAAAAATTATTTAATGATTATATTAAAACCCTATCTTTGATGGAACAATGGCAGATTTGGTTAGCTAGGAATATAAATTTTACCTTCTTAAAAATCTTTTATTTTTCCAAGCATCCAGAACGATTGCTTGAATCTATTAAGCAGAGGTTAGCTCAACAGGACTTATGCAAAAAATAACCCAAAGCTTGATTTTTTTCTTAGAGGTTGTTTGAAAAGTGTTTTGCTGTGACTTTAGGCACTTTGAGATCCCCCCAACCCCCCCCTTAAAAAAAGGGGGAACCGGAATCAAAGTTCCCCTTTCTAAAAGGGATTTAGGAGAATCTAGAACTTTTGATACTGACAAGAAGACTTTTCAAACATCCTCTTAGGGCAATTCATGTAGACGCAAAGCAGTGATATCTATTCCGGTGGATGGGTTTGGCCTTAGTGTAAACCTGTGGGAAAGCAAGCTACGCGTAGTGTCTCATAGATAGGTTCGAGCATCAGCCGTAGGGTATTTGTCCCTATCGTATGTAGTTTTACTAAGCCTTGCAAGTATAGTAGAACCTGATAAAATTACTTTTTACTTACAGCAGATTTTAAGTTTGTGAGTAAAAAAATACTCTAGCCAAGTTGTAGCGTACCCTCGCCTTAACAAGAGGAGGGTTTAGTCGTGCGGTTTTGTTGGCTATCACCTAAAATGCGCTCATTCATGGATTTTAGAATCCTGATGCAGAATTGAGGTTAAGCCATAGTATAATCGCTTCCAAATGGTTTTTGTATAAAAGTTACTTTCTGTATTACAGTGTAATTGTTGTTCTTACAGAGTTTGATCCACAGTTACAGAGAGTTTGCCTTAACTTTGACACACCTAGATTCTAAGGTGAAGTATGGTGGTAAGCAACGATCATTATATTTACAATCTTTTAATAAGGTTTTGCTTTCTGATTTCATGTTCAGTTTGATTCAACAATTTATTCCTGATTGAAAATTAGTTTAGTAACTGATATGGATGCTAAAAAAATCAAAATTTTATTAGTTGATGATAAGCTAGAAAATTTACATTTTTTATCAGACATCCTTCACAACCAAGGTTATCAGGTACAAAGTTCCCTTTCTGCAGAATTGGCAATCAATAGGGCGCTGGCTTTTCCTCCTGATTTGATTTTACTAAACTTTCTCATTTCAAAAATGAATGGTTATGAGGTTTATCAAAATTTAAAATCTCATCAGAAAACTCAAGAGATTCCAATAATTTTTTTTGGTGTTTTAGATGAATTATCGGAAGAAGTAAATATTTGTGATTTAGGCGATGTTGACTATATTACTCAACCATTCCAAGCTAAAGAAGTTTTATTACGCATACAAAATCAACTAACTCTCCAAAGGCTGAAAAAACAGTTAAAAGAACAAAATACCCAACTGCAAGAGGAGATTAAAGAACGTCAACGGGTTGCTGTTGAGTTAAATCTTCGGAACCAACAGATAGAAGAAATTTTCACAGAAATTCCTGTTAGCCTTAGCAAAGCTTTTTGTAGAGAAGTTTACCAAAGCGAACGCCTTTTAGTCGAAGCTGCTCTTAAGAAAAGTGAAAGTCAATATCGCCACCTAGTGGAGACATCCCAGGATATGATCTGGTCGGTAGATATTGATGGACTAATTACTTTTGTTAATCCGGCAGTCAAGCAGATTTATGGCTATGAACCCCAGGAGATGATCGGGCGTACCTTGACTGATTTTATCTCGCCTCAGCAAGTTGCTAAAGATAAAGTAGCCTTTGAGCGTGTTTTCCGGGGAAAGCCGATATTTCAGCATGAAACTACCTGTGTAGCGAAAGATGGTACTTTACTCTATTTAATGTTTAATGCGATCGCATTACGCAACGAAGAGGGTTTAGTCAGAGGTATGACAGGTACTGCTAGTAATATTACACAGCGCCGAGGTATAGAAAGATTGCTGGAAGAAAGCGCGATTAAGCTCCGCAATCATAACCTAGTGCTAACCCAACTGGCACAAAATCAAATCCTTTATCAGGGTGACTTGAAAGCAGCTTTGGGTAAAATTACAGAAACAGCTGTTAAAAATATAGGAATGGAACGAGCCAGTGTTTGGTTGTATGACGAAACAGGCTTGAAAATCGAATGTTTTGACTTGTTTGAGGGCAGTCGCAATCAACATAGCGAAGGATTTTCTTTATCAGAGGCAGACTATCCAGCTTATTTTGCAGCTTTGCAACAAGATCAACCAATCGCCGCAGATGATGTCCATACCGATCCCAGAATTAGAGAATTTTCTCCATCTTACTCAAGATTAAATATTACCTCTATACTCGATACACCAATTAGGCAGGAGGGAAAAACCGTAGGGGTTTTATGTTTGGAGGCAGTGGGAGTTGCTCATCATTGGACGCTAGAAGACCAAAATTTCGCTCGCTCTCTGGGCAATTTAGTATCCTTGGTGCTAGAAGCAAAAGAACGTCAACGCGCCGAAGCCGCACGGAGGGCTTCTGAAGAAAAGTTAGCATCAGCTTTTCGGTCATCTCCCGATCCCATTGCCTTAATTACTGTTCCTGACAAACGCTTCGTTGAAGTTAACGATAGTTTTTGTCGGTTTTTTGGTTATTCTCATTCTCAGGTTATCGATCGCACCGATCAAGAATTGAATATTTGGGTGAATCCAGAAGAATATAATTTTCTCACCCAGATGCTGCAAAAAACTAAAGCTATTCGTAACTATGAGGTTGATGTCTGCACGTCCACAGGGGAAATTAGGACAACCTTGTTGAGTGCAGAAATGATCGAGATTGATGGGAAATGGTACGTACTAGGCACAGCGAAAGATATTACTGAACGCAAGCAGGCAGAAAATGAAAGCCGTTTGTTACTGTTGACAACCCAAGCTATCACTCGCGCCAATGATGTCAATAGCTCTTTAGCACTGGTCTTGCGCTTAATTTGTCATACTATTGGCTGGGATTTTGGTGAAGCATGGATACCTAATGAAGATAGAGCTGTTTTAGAACACACCCTGGGCTGGTATGGTGAACAAAGCAATTTAGAAGAATTTTGCCGCCACAGTCAAATTGTGAAATTTCCTCTGGGAGTGGGACTACCAGGAAGAGTTTGGCAGAATCAGGAACCAGAATGGATAGAAGATGTTTCAGAAGTTACAGAACCAATTTTTTTGCGATCGCAACAAGCAGCAAAGGTAGGATTAAAAGCTGGTTTTGGTGTTCCCATACTGGCTGGAAACGAAGTATTAGCTGTTTTAGTGTTTTTTAAACGTAGTTCAGTATTGGTAGATAGACGTTTGCTTTTGCTAGTAAATGCTGTTGCTGCTCAGTTAGGTGGGTTGATTGAGCGTAAAACCCTAGAACAAGAATTAGCACTCAGAGAAGCTCGTCTCAATGCCTTTTTTACGGGGGCTCCCGTCGGTATGAATATTGTAGATAACCAACTGCGGTTTGTGCAAATCAACCAAGTGCTAGCGGAAATTAATGGAATAGCCCAGGAAGCTCATATTGGTAAGACCATCCATGAAGCCTTACCCAAAATGGCCAGTGTCGTAGAACCATTTTATCAACAGGTTCTGTTGACAGGTAAACCCATCCTCAATCAAGAATTAAGCGCCGCATCAATTAAACAACCAGATATTATCCGCCACTTCTTAGTTTCTTATTTTCCGATTCCTGGTGAGGACGATCGCCTCTCTGGTGTGGGCGCGGTTTTAGTAGAAATTAGCGAACTGCAAGCAGCACTACGCGAACGGCAAGCCGCGCTACGCGAACGCAAACATGTCGAACAAGAACTACGTTTAGCTAACGAGCGTCTTCAATATCTACTTACTTCTAGCCCTGTGGTGATTTATAGCAGCAAAAAAACATTAGGCAATTTTAGCACTACCTTTATTAGTAAGAACGTTAAGGCAATGGTTGGTTACGAAGCGCAGGAATTTGTCGAAAATCCTAATTTCTGGCTGCATCATGTCCACCCAGAAGATATTGAATTGATTTCAGAAAAATTTTCCCAGTTGGTTGAGCAAGAGTATACTTCCTACGAATATCGATGGTTACACGCTGACGGAACTTACCACTGGTTTTACGAAAAGATGAGGTTAATTCGTGACGAAGCTGGTAAACCTATAGAATGTGTCGGTTATTGGACAGACATCAACGATGCTAAACTGGCAGAATTAGCTTTACAAACAGGTCGGCAGCGATATCAACTGCTAGCAGAAACCTCACCAGCTTGTATATTCCACACTGATGTGGATGGTAATGTCTTATATTTTAATCAACGCTGGAGTGAAATTAGTGGATGCAATTTAGAAGAGTCTCTGGGAACCGGTTGGACAAAAGCCGTACATCCAGACGATCGCGAGCAGCTATTGTTGACATGGAATCAAGCAAGAGCTGCTAAAGTTATGTATAAGTACGAACATCGCTTTTTGCGTGATGATAGTACAGTTGTCTGGGTAATTTGTCAGGCTTTGCCAGAATTTCGAGATGATGGAGAAATAAAAGGTTATATCGGTACGATTACAGATATTACTGAGAGAAAATTGGCAGAAGAAGCCCTGCGTGAGAGTGCAGAACGGGAAAGAGCGATCGCCCAAGTGATTCAAAGGATGCGCCAAACATTAGATTTAGAGACTATATTTGCAGCTACAACCCAAGAATTACGGCAAGTACTCAATTGCGATCGGGTTGTTGTTTATCGTTTCAATCCTCAATGGAATGGCGAATTTGTCTCTGAGTCTGTAGGTAATGGTTGGATTTCTCTGATAGAAGAACATAACAACGATCCTAATCTCACAGAAGGTGTCTTACAAGAAGGACGTTGCCTAGCAAAAATTTTGGATAGTGGGGATAATCAAGCGGAAGATGCTGATATGCAAGCAATTCAAGATGGCATTTACACACAAGGCGCAACTTTTCGCTGCGTCCCAGACATTTACAATGCTGAGTTTCATCCCTCTTACATCAGCCTTTTAGAACGCTTTCAGGCAAAAGCTTACATCATTGTCCCTATTTTATATGGTAGTCAGATTTGGGGACTACTAGCGAGTTATCAAAATTCCGATTCCCGCCAATGGAAATCAGGAGAAATCAACATCGTAGTTCAAATTGGCAATCAGTTGGGTGTGGCTTTACAGCAGGCACAATTACTGGCGCAGACTCAAAGGCAGTCACAAGCATTGCAAGAAGCTGTGATCACAGCTGATGCTGCCAACCGCGCCAAAAGCGAATTCCTCGCCAACATGAGCCACGAACTGCGTACCCCACTCAACGCCATCCTCGGTTTTACCCAAATCATGAGCCACGATCATGCTTTATCTACAGAACATCAGCAAAATCTAGCAATTATCAATCGTGCTGGCGAACATCTTCTCAACTTAATTAACGACATTCTGGAAATGTCTAAAATTGAAGCTGGCAGAATAACATTAAATCTCAACAGTTTTGACTTAATTCGCCTCTTAGAAAACCTGGAAGAGATGTTGCGTTTCCGCGCCACTTCCAAAGGCTTAGAATTAAATTTTGAATATACATCTTACCTTCCGCAGTATATCCAAGCTGATGAAAGTAAACTGCGTCAAGTATTGCTTAACCTCTTGGGAAATGCAATCAAATTTACCGATACTGGAAGAGTAATGTTACGCGTAGCGATGGAGGATATGGGGGATAAAATTTTACCTCATCCTCCTCATCTCTTCTTCGAGGTTACAGATACTGGTCGCGGTATTGCGCCACAGGAAATTAACTTGCTGTTTGAAGCATTTGGGCAAACTGAAACTGGAAGAAAATCGCAACAGGGAACTGGACTAGGTTTAGCAATTAGCCGCAAATATGTGGAACTAATGGGAGGAAACATTAGCGTTACCAGCATTATTGGTGAGGGAAGTACATTTGCCTTTGATATTCAAATTGATCTAGCCACAGCCAGCGAAATCCAGATCCAACAAATTAGACGACAAGTTCTGAGTTTAGCACCCGCTCAAAATGAATACCGCATCTTGGTGGTTGATGACTCCACAGACAGCCGTTTAGTTCTAGTAAAAATTCTGACATCTATCGGTTTTGCAGTCCAAGAAGCGGCAAATGGCACGGAAGCGATCGCACTTTGGCAACAATGGCAACCACACCTAATTTTTATGGATATGCGGATGCCAATTATGGACGGCTACGAAGCCACCAAAATTATTAAAGCTAGAGAAGAAACTTCAGTCCCAAATCGCAAGACGATTATTATTGCCTTAACCGCTAATGCCTTTGAAGAACAACGAGAGGCAACAATCAAAGCTGGTTGTGATGATTATATTAACAAGCCTTTCCGTGAAGAAGAATTATTAGAAAAATTGAGTGAATATTTAGAAGTTCAATATATTTATCAAGAAGATAACTATCAGATAAAGAATGCAAACCAACAAATAACAGAATCAATCTTGAAGCTTACAGATTTAGTTCCTCTATTGTCTGAGATGTCGCCTGAATGGGTGAAACAGGTGTATACTGCCGCAGCCCAATGTAGTGATGACTTAATTTTAGAATTGATTGAACAAATTCCTTCAGAAAATGCTATGTTGAGCAATTTTATCCAGAATTTGGCTCATAATTTCCAGTTTGAGAAAATTATGGAATTGACGAGTATTGCAGGAGTATTATCTGGTTAATAACAATTATTAACTGAGTAATAATAAGATCCAACTTAACTTCCCGACACGTTTCTCTACAAAACTAAAATGTAGTAGATCCTCCTAAATCCTCCTTAAAAAGGAGGACTTTGAGGGGTTTTTGCACCCAAATATGCACCCAAATATATCGAGAAGTTGGGAAGCTCTTTCTTCCGGGGCAAAATATCACTTATACCAAGCATATTACTTTTTAAAGGTTACTTGGGAGTGATCTCAATACTTCTCGGTTAAGGGGAAAGAAAAAACCTTTAACCCTTACCCTTTTCCCTTTACCCAAAATCTGATTCCGAATTAAAAATGCTTAACCGACAAGTATTGGCTTGGGAGTGATCCAATACGGTTCAGTTAAGAGCTACTGGCAAAAATTTTGGGTTTTCAAGACGCGATAAATCGCCGTCTCTACAAGTGTTTTGGTCTTATCTGAACTGTATTGGGGAGTGATCTCAACTAACTTTCAAAAAAATAATAAAAAAAGCCCCCCTTTTTAAGGGGGGTTGGGGGGATCTCTTATCTATAATCTTGCTTTTGAATACTTCCTAAACGAGCAGCATCACGAATATTATAGTCGGATCGAGTAAAGCGATTTAGCTGCATTTCAAAAAAATCTCGATTGGCTTGTAAATGTTTGGGATTTTGGTCATCTAAAGGATATAAAAGTGCAGTTCTCAAAGCTTGAATTACCGCAGAAGTAACACAGTACATTGACCGTTGAAAACTAACTCCCAACTGAATCAACATATCTTCTTCACCCCGGCAATGTTGGCTGTAATAATCAACAAGATATGGTGGCAAAAAATGCAGCATATCTTGCATTAATAATGTCGGGGGAATGCCAGCAGTACCCACTGGAAACACATCAGCATAAAGAATACCATAGTGAAAGTCTTTTTGGTCTTCTGGTACTTGACGCGCTTGAGCATTATAAGATTTTGTCCCTCGGAATGGTGCAGTGCGATAGAAAACAGCTTCTACGTAAGGTAATGCGGCTTCGTATAGCCACATGAAACCCTTGGATTTAGGGATAATTTCGTAACATTTGCCGCGAATATAAACGTGATGGTAAATGGGACGACCTGCGATCGCAAATATACCATTAACTATGAAGCTCATTGCCTCTGGGACGCTGGTAATAGTACCTTCGTCATAGCGATCGGACATTTCAAAGAACACTGGGGCCATGATTTCCCAGAATAAGCCCAGATTAGCGTAGTATGACATCTGGCGGCACTGTTCCAAGAACATATCGGGGAACAGCTTGTAAAGCCCCAGCATTACTGGGTTCCCTTGGAAATAAGCTTTTATTGCTCGGTCAGCGTTGGCTTTGTATTCGTCTGAATCGAGGTAAGGGTCAAATTGTCCACCCATCCCTCTGTGCCATAACATCGCCCGCATACAAGCTTCAGCAAACTCCATGTTAATGCGATCGTGGAACAAGTGATGGAACAGTTTCGGCATTTTGAAGGTTTCACCCTTCTCCATAAATGCCAAAAGTTCTGGATGTGCAGTAGCTTCGCCACGCCAAATTCGCAAATCGGCATCATCGCCAGCGTAATGATTATGCAATTCTAAATACTCTTTGGGTAAAAAGTATTTAAAGAAGGGAAGCGGGTTTAAAAATTCACGTTCGGCAATATAAAGTAGGTCGCGCCAGTAAAAATCCATCGGCACAGCATAAGCTTTATATAAACCGATGATTTGCATCAAATTTTCTGGAGTATCGGGTAACATTGCACCGCCTGCTTCTAAGCGGTGAATTACTTCGGCAAATTCGTGCGTTGAAGGAGGTAATTTAATTGCTGTTTTAATTGCTGTCATATTATTTAGTAATTGGTGTTAGTGGTTCTTGACGAATATTTAAGGCATGAAAAATGCTTAAAACATCATGTGTCCAAACTGGTAATATTAGCGTCATAGCAATTTCTTCAACGCTATGAATTGTGCCAGCAATACAAGTTAGCCATAAGGCAACTCCGGCGTAATCAAAGCCAAACAGGGCAATAATGGCAATAAAAAGGGTGATTCCCCAAAATTTTGCTGAATAAGTGTGATAGCTAGCGGGTTTACCATATTTCACTAAATTCACTACCCACCACAGCAATTGAGCAAAAACAATCATTAGCAAAGGGACGCTATAAGTAACGAGAATATCTTGATGAACTATCCACGCACTGATGAAGATACAGCTAAAAAGGCAGACATCAGCCCAACTATCGGCTTGACGCAATTGGGCAGTGCTAACACCTAATCGTCGCGCAATAATGCCATCAAAAATATCTGAGAGAAAGGCTGCGACAAAACCGACGATGAACCAAATACTGGTTTTGCCATCCAGGGCATCTAATAGGAGAAATGGAGATATCAAAAAGCGAAATAGAACAAGACCAGTGGGAATTAATGTGAGATTCATCCTTCCTCCTTTATCGATGCGTAACTCTCTGATTGATTACTTCAGCGCGACTTCAGAGATTACGGTTTTTTCCAAAGAGGGAATTGCAGCCACCATTGTTGTAGTTGTAGATTCACTCCAACGCACTAACCAAGTGGGCTGTACTCCCAAAAAGATGATAAAAGCTGCCAAAATTAAAGCTGGGATCTTCTCAGACCAAAGAACTTTGGGATAGTAGGCGACGTTATCGAGTCTGCCGAAACAGGTGCGGTTGAGGAGGATGACAAAATAAACTGCGGTTAATCCACTAGCTACTACACACAAAATTGTCGGAATGGGAAAGGCAGAGAAACTACCTTGAAAGACGATAAATTCGGCGATGAATCCTGTTAAACCGGGAATACCTGCGCTAGCCATTCCACTTAAAACTAGTAAGGCACTAATTAGGGGTAAACCACGTATGGGACTCATTAAACCATTGAGTTTATCTAACTCGCGGGTGCCGACTTTGGCCTCTACAACTCCCACCAAGTGGAAGAGAATCGCCAGGATGATACCGTGGCTGAACATTTGGGCGACTGCACCAACGAGTGCTAAGGGAGTACTAGCAGCACCAGCTAGCAAAATATAGCCCATGTGACCGACGGAACTGTATGCTACCATGCGCTTGATATCTTTTTGGGCGATCGCAATTACTGCCCCATAGATAGCGCTGATTGCTCCCCAAATAGCCAGAGTCGGTGCAATAATACTCCAAGCATGGGGGAACATACCCAACCCAAATCGCAGCAGTCCATAAGTTCCCAACTTTGCCAACACACCACCGAGAAGAATGGCAATTGGTGCTGAAGCCTCAACGTAAGCATCGGGTAGCCAAGTATGGAAGGGAACTAAAGGAATTTTAATACCAAAACCTAAGACTATTCCGGCTAGTAAAAGGATTTGTTTTGCTGTTGACAGATTTTCTGTAGAGACTGCATCAAAAGCAAAATTGGTAGAACCACTCAGCCATACCATACCCAAGAACGTTGCCAGAATTAATGCTCCTGAAACCGCAGTATAAATCAGGAATTTCATCCCAGCATAACCCCGTTTTGCTCCTCCCCAAATGGAAATTAGTAAGTAGAAAGGGATTAATTCTAGTTCGTAGAATAGGAAGAATAGTAGCAAATTCTCCGCGAGAAAAGCACCTGCAACTCCTCCACTCACTAATAAAATCATGGAGTAGAACAGCCGGGGACGTTCAGTTTCTTTACTACTGGTGTAAATAGAAATCCAGGTGAGTAGACTATTTAACACCAACATTAATATAGAAAGCCCATCAACACCTATTTGATAACTCAAACCCAGAGTTTCATTCCAGGGCAAATACTCTTTAAATTGCATTCCTGGATTGATAATATCAAATTTTAGCAGGATAAATAGGTTCCAAGAAAGAACTATACCTGATAAAATTAATGCTGTTAAACGAATACGATGCTTAGGGAAACTTGCAGGTAATATTGCTATGAGAGCGGCGGCTAAAATAGGGAGCCAAATCAAAACACTTAACATGGTATCTTTGTCCTTTTTCCTTTGTCCTTTGTGCTTTGCCCTTCGTCGTTTGTCCTTTGTCATTGATGACTACTCTTAGCCAATGACCAATCACTAATGACAAAGGATAAAAAAACTAATCTACTATACTGATTCTCCCAGTATCTAAATCGTAATATCCACCGACTATTTTCAGCTTTTCTGCCTTGATTAGTTCAGATAAAACTTTGGATGATTTCAATTTTTCAATTTGTGCCAAAACATTTGCTTTACAAGCGTTTTCTATCTTATCTCCTGATTGGTCTTTTGAGCTTTCTACACTCGGTTTAATTGCCTCAATTAAACTCCCAATTTGTCCTGGCACTTCACCACCTTTAATTGCAGCACTTACAGCACCACATCTTTCATGTCCCACTACCATGATGACTTTAGCGCCTAATATTAAGCTACCAAATTCCAGGCTACCGATTTCTTCTGGCGTAGCAATATTACCAGCTACACGGCAGACAAATAAATCTCCAAGTCCTTGGTCAAAGACAATCTCTGAAGGCACTCGTGAATCTGCACAACCTAAAATAGAAGCAAATGGCTTTTGACCTTTGGCAACTTCGACTAAACGTGAACGTGTTTGGTGAGGATTGCGCCGTTTTGCTTTGACAAATCTATCATTCCCATCTAGTAATTCTTGCAATGCCTTATCGGGATTAATATCATCTTCTGCTGGCGCTGCTGGGGCTTTTTTTTCGGCTGCAAGTAAGTTTGAGCTAAGTCCAACTGTCAATACCCCTGTACCGATCGCACCTGCACCAAACCTTAATAAACCCCTTCTAGAAAGATTGATTTGGGGATGTCGTATGCTCATGAAATTCTCCTGCAAATTTTATACTAAACTATCTGCTTGTTTGTAATCAAAGGGTGTTTAACTACCCAACTGTCGAAATTTGAGAAATCACATTTAAAAACTGCACTCCCCAAAATGGCCAAGCTACCCATATTCCTAAAATGCTCACTCCTAGTAGGACGGTTAAGGCGTAAAATTGGGTTTGCCCAGAGGTGCTGTATTTTAAACTTTCGCCACCTAATAGCGAAAATAAACCAACCAAATTAACGATGCCATCGACAACAAAGCGGTCAATCATATCGGCCAGTTGGGAAATTTTGGCAACGCCAAAAATAATGGTTATCCGATAGAGTTTGGGGGTATAAAAGTCGTATGCGAACAAGTCTTGGAGACCTTTCCAAGGGAGGCGAATTGGTTTAGGAATATTGCCTAAATAAACCACACCAGTGATGCTGCAACCGGAAATACTCGACCAAATTAAAAGTAGTACGACATCTTTGTTTAGAGTTGCCCAATCGGGTAAAAGTGATAAGCTTTGCAACACTAAAGGAAGATGTAGACTAAAGGCAAGTAAAATTACCATTGGCAAAATCATTGGCCAGTGTGCTTCAGGCGATCGCTGACTCATTTGGCTAGCTTTACCACCAAAAATTAAACCGAATTCTCTGGTTAAACTCACGGCTGTCAAAGCGTTTACCGTTATCACTACTCCCACTAACAAAGGTTGCGTTTCCCACAACCCATCTGCTAGTGTCACTAACGCCCAAAAACTACCCAATGGTGGAAAACCAATTAACCCCAAAGTGCCGACGATAAAGGCTATTGCTGAAATCGGGCGACGTGTCCACAATCCGCCTAATTGGGTGACATCTTGGGTGATGCTATTCCAAATAATTCCCCCGGTACTCATCACCAATAGGGCTGCGGATATAGCATGGGTAAGTACTAACAACAGCGCTGCTTCATCTTGTTGCGTTCCCACAGCGATGAATACTAAACCCATGTATGCACTGACAGAATAGGATTGGCAGCGTTTAATATCAACTTGAGCGATCGCAATTAAAGAAGCACCTACTGCCGTCACTACCCCAATGGCCACCATAGCAGAAGACACTATGGGCGACAGGCTTAACACAGGTTGCAGTTTAATCAGCACCCATGCACCACTAGCAACTACTACCGAATTCCGCAAAATTGTACTGGGAACTGGGCCTTCCATTGCTTCATCCAACCACAAATGCAGTGGGAACTGGGCACATTTACCCATTGGCCCGGCAATTAAGGCTAAACCTACCAGTGCCATTGTTGTCGGGTTGACGTTAGCAGTCGCCGCCCACTGAGCTAGTTCTGGATAACTCCAAGTTCCAGCTAGGGGCCATAATGCCAACACGCCCATTAGCAAGAATAAGTCTCCTACCCGCTTGGTTAAGAAAGCATCTCTGGCACCTGAGACTACCAACGGCTGGCTAAACCATAAGCCAACTAGTAGATAGGTTCCCAGTGTGAGGACTTCCAAAATTACATAGCTGAAGAACAAGTTATTACACAGAACCAGGGCACATAGTCCAGCTTCAAATAATCCTAATAAAGAATAGAAGCGTCCCCAACCCCAATCCATCTCCATGTAACCGATGGCATAAATCTGCGCCAGCAAATTCAAACCAGTAATCACAACTAAAGCGCCGACACTCACTGAGGATATTTCTAAAGCAATGGTGAGGTCTAAACCAGCTGTAGATAACCAAGGAATAAATACTTCTTGGGCTGGTTGATTCCAAGTTGCTTGTAAGGCGATCGCACTATGCACAAACGCCAAAAATGTCATCACCAAGTTTATGTAACCCGCCGGTCTTGGCCCCGTTTTCCGAATAATTCCCGGCGACCAAGGTACGGCTAACAAGCCACCTATTAAGGCATAGCAAGGAACTAGCCAAACAGTCTCAAGTAGAAACTGAGCCATCAACTTACCTCTAGATTTGCATCAAAAGTTTGGGGTTTTGAATCAACTTACATTGATCCCTATTAACCCAGCGATGTCTACTACGGGCTACGCCTACGCAGGTAAGACAATTTTATCTTTATTTAATCTTGTTAAAATAGCTTACCGTTATATCCGTCAAAATGGAATTACTTTATATAAACAAATGTAAGATAAATACTCTAAGGAAATCTTATATAATCAACCATTTGAGTAATGAATAATAGCTATTGCTTTTTATCTATGAACATGAGTTTTTACTTATTGACGTAAATGACAAAAGACGCGATTAATTGCGTCTCTAATAAGTAATAAGTCAATTAAATTTGATTCATATTATTGTAATTTTGTCAACCTACCAAAAAACAGAAATAATTGCAGGCGCTTGGTCAATTTGGCTAATGGGGGCGGGTTTCATGTCTCGGTAGTCCAGCAGTTGGACTAAGATCAGGTAAGCGATCGCTAAAATAACCGAAATCGCACCTGTAAGAATAGCAATTAATTTTGAACGTTCCATCAGTATTTCCTATATTTAAAGTTATTGTGCTGTGTCTATATCCCAATAAGTTCTAGTTAAGGCTTGATCGTCCTAACCCTACTTAAAAAGAGGAGACGCTGAAAGCGTTAGTGAGTCTGCCAAGTCAGAGGTTCCTCCAATTCAAACAAGTGAGTGGTCTGGGCTGCACAAAATATCACAAACCCAAGCGTATTAGCCTATATCTACATTAATACTTCACATACACACCACATAGTTACCGATATACTCATAGTTGTTCAAAGCAATAGTTTAGTACGTTGCATCTACCTATTTACAGCAGTTTTCTTTTGTATGAAGTACAAAGAGCTACAGGTTTTGAGGCAGGATAGTGCAGCGTTGCAGCAGCAGACAGATCGCTTTTAGCGTCTCCCCTTGGGAGAAGGCAAGAGATAGAAACTCTATCTGATGCGTGAGTTCTGCATTTGTACCTAAATTATTTGCAAAATACTGTATCTTTACATAGTTCAATTGTTTCATACCCACCTACTTATTGCAATCATATATGAAGATAGAGTTTTGCTTGCACTGCAAACATTTGCAAACTCTAAAAGGTGTGGCAAAACATAGCAAAGTTAAGCATAAAGTTAAGTACTAATAGACTCATAATTTTTCTTGATTACAGTTTTTAGGCATGATGAGTAATGAAAAGATAACAGAGTTTCTGTTATCTTACTAGGATATTAACTACTGCAAATAGTCACTTAAATATAAATTTAAATTTCCATGATTAGTATTGCTAAATTAAATAAAATTGACTTTATAGTTTTGATTACTATTATCATTATTGGTCTGATACATTTACCTTTTCCATTTGACGGAGATCAAGCATTCTTTAGGCTAGGTGCTTTGGAAATGCAACAAGGAAAGGTACTTTATCGGGATTTTTGGGATATTAAACAACCGGGAATTTTCTCATTTTATTTTTTAGCAGGAACTTTATTTGGTTTTAATGAGATTGGCATCCATGTATTTGAACTTATTTACATGGTATTTTTTTCGATAATATTGCTACTGACCCTAAAAAGCTATTTTCGACATCAGATAATTGCAAGTCTAGTACCTTTGTTAACAGTTGGCGTTTACTATATTGTTTCCGGTGCTTGGCATCTGACTCAAGTAGAAGCACTGGTCGGGTTTCCTTTATTCCTTTGTCTTTGGGTTACTTTTAAATCTTTTACAAAAGAAGGAAAGCAAAGATTTTATCTGCTTTTACTGTCAGGCTTTTTAGGCGGAATTGTTCTTTTATTTAAATTTTTATTTCTGCTGATCTTGATTTCATTTTGGCTAAGTATATTGATGTATTCTATACTAATAAAACGCCACAGTATTCAAAAAAACTTCATTGAGATTTTTATCCCAATTTTTATAGGAGTTACATTTCCTCTTTTGGTTGTTGCGAGCTACTTTATCTCAGTTAATAGTTTTGCGATAGTGTTTAAGACATTTTTTATATATCCACCGATGATTGTAGCTAATGCTGCATTTAATAAAACTAATTTTGTTTTGGGAATAAAATGGTTATTACAGAATTTTTATTCTTTAATTTTAATGACTGCTGTTGCAGTATATGTATCATTGTATAAGTCTAAGAATATATTGACTTTGTTACTTGTTGTTTGGTGTATTTTTGCTTTGTCTGTTATTCTTTTACAGGGAACAGCATTGTGGGAATACCATTATTTACTATTGTTTGTACCTATAGGTATTTTAGCAACTAAGGGATTAGATATATTGTGGGATTCGTTAAAAGGATTAAAGTCTCGAATCCCAACTATTTTGCTGGTATTTTTATTGTTCTTACCTTTCTCTTTCACTCTCGTAAAAAAGAGTATTACTCTGGTTAATAATAATTTTGCTTTAACTGAAGATACACGATTGCAATATCAGGTTGTCTTTAGACCAAAATATTCATCTCTTCGTTCAGAAGCTAATTTTATCTCTCAACCAGGAAATCTTGTTGGTGATATTTATGTAGCTGGCGATCCATCTATTTACTATTTTTCTGGTAGGAATCAAGCTACAATACTACGTGGTTGGGCTCTTGAATATTTTTTATCTGAGCAATGGTCAGCACTTATAAAGCAGTTGAATTCATCAAAGCCTCCCTATATTTTTATTGATTACGAACCGCAGGCTATAATCAAAGAAAAATTTCCAAATCTACTGGAATTTATTGAGCAAAAGTATCAGATTTTACGTCAAGATAATAATGGTATTTGGTATATCTTGAAGGAAGACTGCGAAGTGAGAATTTAGCCTGGATTTCTCACTTGTGAGAAATCCGGGTTAGAGGATATTTTAAAAGTCCTCTTGTCTGATGTTTGATAAACCACTTTTAGGCGATAGTATAACTGTAGATTATTGCTATTTTCTCATCTACCATGCCAAAACAGTCTATAGGTCTTGATGATCAACTCTATAATTACCTTTTATCCGTTTCACTGCGGGAACCAGAGATTCTTTTGAAGTTGCGCCAAGAAACTGCCAGTCATCCCAGAAGCACAATGCAGATTTCACCAGAACAAGGGCAGTTTATGAGACTGCTAGTACAGCTGATTGGAGCCAAGAAAACCTTAGAAGTTGGTGTATTTACAGGTTATAGCTCGCTCTCAGTGGCTTTAGCACTTCCTGATGATGGTAAAATTATCGCTGCTGATGTGAGTGAAGAATTTACTGCGATCGCCCGCCGATATTGGCAAGAAGCCGGAGTTGCCCATAAAATCGATCTACGATTGGCTCCAGGTTTAGAAACTTTAGATCAGCTGTTGGCAACTGGACAAGCTGAGACATTTGATTTTGCTTTTATTGATGCTGATAAAGAAAATTATGATGGATATTATGAGCGATCGCTGCAATTATTGCGTCCAGGTGGCTTAATTGCGATTGATAATGTTTTATGGTCAGGACAAGTTGCTGACCCGGAAAATCAAGATGAAAGCACCCAATCGATTCGCGCACTCAATGAGAAGTTACATCATGATGAACGGGTAACACTCTCCCTTGTCCCCATTGCCGATGGACTTACCTTAGCCATCAAGCGGTCTTAGTACAGTTTCACCATCCCGTAAAAATTCTAGAATCGCTGCATTCAACTCCTTAGAAGAACCACTTGAAGCGTCATGATAGCAGTTAGACAAAATTTTTAATTTGGAATTTGGGATATGCTGATGTAATTTTTCACCATGAGTAGCAGGAAACCAACTATCTTGATCGCCCCACAAAACTAGTGTAGGACACTTAATTGCACTTAGTTTATTTTGAATTTTGGTAAGCATATTTGGCTTATTTGCTTGCCAATTCTCAATTTCTCGCGCTGCTATTTGTAACTCTTCGGCAACTTTGACAATCGTACCAGGAAATTGAATAAAGGGGTAAGTTATCCAATAGACATCTTCTGTTGTCAAAATTGACGGATCAAATAATACCCCACGTCTTTCTATTGCCATAATTTCTCTTAATAGAGGTGCAAACAAATATGCCAGACGTAAGGAGTCAATTGTTTGGATGATTTCTAGAGGAGTTTGGGCAAGTAATCCCATAGCCCAATGGGGCAGACGTTGGGCAAAAACAGGTACATTTACTACTACAAGCTGCCCGATTAACTGCGGATTTTCTTGAGCAAGAGCAAGGGCAACTAATCCCCCCAGAGATTCCGCTACAATCACTGCTGGTTCATCACATAATGCCTGAATAATTCTTTGAAACTCAATAACTTGATGACCGTTGTGTTCTCGACGAGACAATGGTTTTTCAGAAAATCCAAAACCTTTGGCATCAAAACAAATTACCCGAAAATATTTAGATAATTCTGTTACACTGTGTCGCCAATTATAGCTCCAACTACCCATGCCATGTAATAAAATTAGCGGTTTCCCTCTACCTTTTTCGCCATAAGAAATTTGTACAGGATAGCCTTTAGCATCAGTAATAATTAAAGTTTGCCGTCCTTTGGGAAAAGTCGCTTGCCACCAATCTTTCATTCCATTATCTATCAATAATTTAACCACCAGTTAAAGCGTTCCAGAATATTCTAATTAGTATCACGGGTAATGCTACTAAAACAATGGATATCAGCAACAATCCAACCAAAAGAGCAATGATAAATAACCTGTCTGCACTCTTTTGCTCGCTAGGAAACTTTAAGTATTCTTCCAATAGCTTGATATTATTAGTGTTAGCTCTCCAGGCAAAATCAAAAAAGTCTCCCAAAACGGGGACAGTGCCTACCAAGCCATCAACGATCACATTTACAACCATTTTACCTAAAGTGGCTCTAGAGACACCCAGCCGCGCTGCTTCTAGGATGATGTAGCTAGAAAACATGACTCCCAAAAAATCACCACCAATAGGTATAAGTCCTAAAATTGGATCTATACCAAAACCAATCTTCGTACCAGGAATAGTAATAACATTATCTAGCAGCCGACTTAACTGACGCAGGCGCTTCAAGGTGGGTGCTTTAGCATCAGGTTCAATCATAGAAAACCGGGTAGGAGAATCTGGCATGAAAGCAATCGCTAATTTTGCATTGAATCGTTAGATATTTTACTCCCCTACTGAGCTTTTGCAAAAGTTTTCTCAAGGATTTACAAATTAATATTTTTCGTTAGATTGTGATTGCGCTTTTAGGCGCATATCTTCACCGACTGTCACGTTCAACTGATCGCCGATTAACAGTACAGCAGCGCTCATAGACAGCCAGAGCATTAAAACTATCACAGCCCCTACAGCACCATATACTTTATTATAATTGCCAAAATTCGCCACATAAAGCCGAAATAGGGCAGATAATATTGCCCAGAAAACAGCTGCCAAAATTGCTCCAGGCATCATTGGCGTGCCTGAGTTCCATACACTTGGCCCATAGCGATAGACAAAGCCAAAAGCAACAGCAACAATACTTAAAGCTAAAGGCCAGCGTAATAGCTGCCAAAGATGTAATAAGACGATCAAGGAACGATTTTCGCGTACTACCATTCCCAAAAGCCAATCGCTGGTAAACACTAAGAAAGAAGCCAGCACTAAAAGCAACATAGTACCAACTGTTAATCCCAGAGAGACGAGCTTGGCTTTCCAAAAGGGACGCATATTTTCTGAAGGAATCTGATGAATTTGGTCGAGGGCTGTCATAGCGGTACTCACCGCCCCAGAAGCAGTCCAAATTGCTAATACAAAGCTCAGAGAAAATAAGCCACTGTTTCTAGAATTGGTAATTTCTGTGGTAGCAAAATCACGAATTAGAACCAGAGCTTGTTCGGGTAGGATTTGACTAAGTTGGGCCGCTAGTTGTTTAAAGGTAGCTTGTAAAGATTCTGCCAATAAACCAATGGCTGTGAGGACAGCAAGAATCGCTGGAAACAGCGATAACATGGCATTGAAGGCGATTTCTGAGGCTAGTCCCAAAAGTCGTCTTTCCATTGTCCTAGCAAAAGTTTTTTTGAGCGTGCGCCAATTGAGGTAGTAAAAAAAGCGAAAAAAACGAGGCTTTGGCATAATTTAGAGTTAAAACTGGTTAGGTTTCTTAACTACTGTGCCAAATTTTGCGTAGCGATCGCATTTATCTTTTTACCGCAATAATACCGAGTAGGGAGAGCGGGGAGGCAGGGGAAGCAGGGGAGAGTGACAAATGACTAATGACAAATGACCAGTGACAAATGACTATTTAATTTATGAATCAAGATTTTACACAACAGTGGTTGACAGAAATCCAGGAACTCAGAGAACAGATGGCGGTACTTCAGAGCGATCGCGATACGGCTTGGGAAAGTGCCCAAAAATGGCGACAGCTTTACAACACAGAAGCAGAACAACGCCGCACAGATGCCCAACTATCCCAACAGGCGATCGCATCACTCAAGGCAGACTTGCATAAACTCCGGGGTCTTGAGGTCGAGACACTGGCTGCTGGGACATCACTAACAGCGATTCAACAAGAGATAGAACAACTAAAATCTGTGGAGGAGTTACAAACTAAACTCATCGCCGTAATCAAAGAACGCGATCGCCTCTTGCAAGCTTTGAAAACTGAGCAAGATAATCATGGCCAAACCCGCAATAGCCTTACTACTGCTTTGGGTGATGCAATTGATAGCTTGACACAGGAACGAGCCAAAGGAGAAAAAGAAAGTCAATGACCAGTGTGAACTTCGGTGATTTTGAATTTTTACAGCAGTTTTCAGGTATTTAGACCACGACTGAGACGGGGAAAGGGAAGAGACGCGATAAATCGCCGTCTTTACAATAATCAGTCCTTTGTAGAGATGGTGATTTATCGCGTCTTTGTGATTTTCATAAAAAAACCTTAACCGAACCGTATTCAGAGTGGTGTAGGTAACGCTATCCTTATCCCGGCTGAATGCCAGATACAATTAATGTTTCTATAGACTTGCTATCCAGGGGTTGGGAGAAAAAATATCCCTGTGCGTATTTGCATTTCATGGCTCTAAGTTGTGACAGTTGCTCTACCGTTTCTATGCCCTCTGCTATCACATCTATATTTAGACTCTCGGCTAGAGTGATGATCGCCTGAACAATCTCCAAGTTTTCTCCATTAGCACCAATCTTAGTAATAAAAGAACGATCAATCTTCAAAGCATTACTTGGAAAGCGGTGCAGGTAACTCAACGATGAATAGCCTATGCCAAAATCATCTAAGTGTAATTGGATATTCATCTGTTGTAGTTGCAAGAGCATAAAAGTTGCTGACTGAATATTTTCCATCAGTACGCTTTCAGTAATCTCCAACTTTAAATTACTGGCTTCCAGGGCAGTCTCTTGCATAATTTGGTTAATTTGCTCAATCAGATCGGGTTGTAAAAACTGTTTAGTGGAAAGATTTACACTGATTGTCAAGGGTGGATCGGTTGGAAATTGGATTTGCCAAGCACGCATCTGCCGACAAGCCTCGCCCAATACCCAGTAACCAATAGGGATAATCAACCCAGTTTCTTCTGCTAGTGGAATAAAGCTGTCTGGAGGAACTAATCCGTGTTGCGGGTGTTGCCAGCGAACGAGAGCCTCGAAGCCAACAATTTTGTAAGTTTCTAACAAAACAATTGGCTGGTAGTAAACTTGAAACTCCTGACGTTCAACTGCCCGTCGTAGATCCATCTCTAACTCTAATAGCTTCGTGACTTGGGTGTACATGGTTGAGTCAAATATCTCATGGCGTGCCTTACCCAATGCTTTAGCGCGATACATTGCAATGTCAGCGTCGCGCAGGAGTTGCTCTGGTAGGTTGTAACTACCCTTGCTCACGACGATGCCAATGCTGACGGTGGTAAAAACCTCATATCCTCTGAGTGTGAACGCAGATGTCAGAGCTTCGTGTATCCGCTCCACTACGCCTATTGCGTCATTGATGTTGTTGATATCATCAAGCAGAATTGTAAACTCATCTCCCCCAAGACGGGCAACTGTGTCTCCAGCACGCACACAGTTTTCCAGTCTGCGAGCAAGGGCAGTTAGTAGTTGATCGCCAATCATGTGACCGAGACTGTCGTTGACAACTTTGAAGCGATCTAAATCTAAAAAGAGAACAGCGAATTTATAGTCCGCACGTCGTTTTGTCAACATCAGCGCCCGTTCTAGCCGTTCCATAAACAAGGCGCGGTTTGGCAGACTGGTTAGTATATCGTGAAAAGCATCATGAATTAATTGTGCCTCCGCAAGTTTTAGAGCAGTAATATTGCGAGAAATACTCAAGACAAAGTATACTGAGCCGTCGCTAGCCAATTCAGGCACAAGACGGGTATGGTAATGTCTTGTTTGGGCAGCGATCGCTAAAGTACATTCAAACTCTGTTTCTTGCTTAGTTTGGAAAACTTGCTGAAGCTTGCGATCGCATATCCGGCAAAATTCTTCTGGTAGATTTAACTCTGCGTTTGTTTTGCCAATAAATGTTTCGGCTGATATCCCTGTAACCTTTTCAATAGCTGGATTAACGTAAATGTAGCGCAATTGAGTGTTAAATCTGGAAATAATATCAGGTGCATTTTCAACTAGTGCTTTGAATTCTTGCTGGCGACGCGCTAGTGCCTCCAATATCTGCTTGCGCTCGGTGATATCCTGAAAGACAAGAACTGCACCCGTGATGTTACCGTTGTCATCTTTAATCGCTGCAATACTATCATCAATTGGGATTTCTTCACCGTTTCTAGCAATAAGTATAGTCTGTTCTGGTAGACCGACAGTAACGCCAGATCGAAGGACTTGCGTTATCGGACTTTCAATTATTATCCGAGTTTCTTCATGAGCAATATTGAATACTTCTGTTGCTTCTTTACCAAACGCATCTGAATAATTCCAGCCCGTCAGTTCCTCCGCAATAGAATTCATAAAAGTCACAGTTCCAGATGCGTCGCTAGTAATCACAGCATCTCCAATACTTTTAAGTACAGTAGTCAGCCATTGTTCATTCTGTTTTAATTTTTTTTCCGTCCGATGTTTGGAAAGGGTAATTTCAATAGTGAACTTTAATTCTTTTTCTTTAAAAGGCTTAAGAATGTAGCCAAACGGCTCTGTTACCTTTGCCCGATCCAATGTTGATTCATCTGCATTAGCAGTAAGATATATTATTGGAACATTAAAAATATTATGAATTATCTGAGCAGCCTCCACACCGTCCATCTTTCCTTTGAGATGAATATCCATTAGAACTAAATCTAGAGAATCATCTGCTGCTTTCTTAATTGCTTCTTCTCCAGAATCGGCAAGCCCCAGAACAGTGTATCCAAATTTCCTTAGCCGACTTTGTATATCCATTGCCACGATGATTTCATCTTCAACAACTAATATATTTACTGGGTTCATGATTTTATTTATCTTATGAAATTAGATATTTTTAGCCGGAAATATAATTTTATACTTCACTCCGTTATAACTGATAAAATCAATATTGCCTTGTAGCTGATGTGTTAGGCCTTTTACTAATCGCAGTCCTAACGATTCTGTAGCTTGAAAGTCAAAATCTTGGGCAAAACCAACACCATTATCACTGATAGTAAGTGTAAATAAATTTGCTTCTATGGAGCAAAAGGCAATACAAATTTCTCCCGTTTCTCTTTGGGGAAAAGCATATTTTAAGGAATTTGAAATAAGTTCATTGATAATCAACCCGCAAGGAATAGCTGCATCAATGGCGAGAAAAACCTCCTCAACGTTCATTTTCAAGTTAATAGCGCTGGAATTAACGTTGTATGAATAAAATAAATTAGTTACTAAATCTTGGATATAGTCAGCAAAATTAATCTTTGCCAAGTCTTGAGATTGATATAGTTTCTCGTGGATCAAAGCCATTGATTCAATCCGGTTCTGGCTATCTTTGAATACCTCAAGAGCTTGATTGTCCTTGAGATATTCTGCTTGCAGGTTGAGCAGACTAGAAATAATCTGTAAATTATTTTTTACCCGGTGATGAATTTCTTTCAATAGCACCTCTTTTTCTTGAAGCGATGCTTTAATCTGCTCCTCTGCTTGTTTACGCTCTCGTCTCACCTGTGCCTCACGCAATTCGCGGGCAACAGCAGGGATAAGTCGCGCTAAATTGCCTTTGATAATGTAGTCATGGGCACCAGCTTTCATGGCGGCTACTGCGGTATCTTCACCAATCGTGCCTGAGACGATAATGAATGGCAGGTCAAGTCCACTTTCCTTAACCTGCTTTAATGCAGCAGGGGCGCTAAAGGTGGGCATGGAATAATCACAGATGACAATATCCCATGTTTGCTCTGCGATCGCCAAAGGCGGGGCTTCTCTCCGAGAGGCTTCGCCAACGCCCATCGCAGCTTTCATGGCTGTGGGTGTATCAACCCTTTCAAAGGCTACTTCATAGCCACCACGTTGCAGTTCACGTAGCAACAAAAAAGCGTCGTCTTCTGAATCCTCAACAAGTAATACGCGCAGTGGTATACCCATGTAATTCGTAATTCGTAATTCGTAATTCAGAAAGTCAGCTTTGTATATTTTGGAGGCAGGAGGCTCAGTTGGAAACCAATACTTCCCGCTTTGTGCATTTTTAACTCGGAATTGGGTTTGGGGAAAAGGTTAAAGGTTAAAGGTTTTTTCTTTCCCTTTCCCCTTTCCCCTTTAACCGAGAAGTATTGCCCCCTGCCTTCTTTAGTAAGCTATACCCTTGGCGGTGATTCGTTTAAGACAAACCAGTACAACCCTAGTTGTCGCACTGCTTCACTGAATTGGGAAAAGTCTACTGGTTTCCGAACATAGCTGTTGGCACCCAAGCTGTAACCATTGATTAAGTCTTGCTCCTCCTTGGACGAAGTGAGAATCACGACGGGAAGGATTTTTGTCCTTTCGTCAGCCCGCAGGTGTCGCAAAACTTCCAGACCATCCATTTTAGGCAACTTCAAATCCAACAGGATGAGATTCGGCATAACGCTCATATCGCGGTCAGCGTAAACACCTTTACCAAAGAGATAATCTAGGGCTTGTACCCCATCGCGTGCCACTACCACCTCGTTCATAATGTTGTTTTTCTTCAGTGCCCGTAAGGTTAACGCTTCATCGTCAGGATTGTCTTCTACTAATAGAATCATGTTGTATATTTTCCTTATAGTTAAAGGGTGAAGTAAAATGTTGCGCCTTGCTCCACTGCGCTTTCTGCCCAGACACGACCACCGTGACGGTGAACAATCCTTTGCACAGTAGCTAATCCGATACCAGTGCCTTCAAACTCAGTCATGGCGTGCAGGCGCTGAAAAGCACCGAAGAGTTTCTCAACATAGGCCATGTCGAAGCCTGTGCCATCATCACGGACAAAATACACATGGGTGTCATCTTGCTGCAAAAGCCCAAATTCTATGCGTGCTTTTTGATGTTTTCCTGTAAATTTCCACGCATTACCCAGCAGGTTTTCTAGGACTATCCGTAACAGATGAGCATCACCATTAGTAACCAATCCTGGTGCGATCGCAAACTCTACTTGGCGTTCTGGTTGGGTTTTGTGCAACTCTGTAGTGATCGCCTCCACCAGTGCGCTTAGATCAACCTTTTCGGAACGCATTTCACTGCGCGTCAATCGTGACAGATTTAGTAAATCGTCGATCAGTTGTGCCATTCGCTGGGTGGCTGCACGCACTCGCTGGAGGTAGTTTTGGCCTAGTGTGTCTAGCTTGTCAGCATAATCTTCTAGTAGTGCTTGGCTAAAACCGTCGATACTACGCAAGGGGGCCCGCAGGTCGTGAGACACTGAATAACTAAATGCTTCCATCTCTTTGTTAGTCGCTTCGAGTTGTGCTGTGCGTTCTGCAACTCGCTGCTCAAGCTGGACATTCAGGCGCAGAATTTCTGACTCTGCCTTTTTGCGCTCATTAATTTCAGTTTGCAATTCCTCGTTAGTGTTTCTCAGTTCGGCAGTCCGTTTGTTAACCTCAATTTCTAATTCATCGTGAGCTTTTTGCAGAGAATTTTCCATCCGCCTGCGTTTGACGAGTTCCTGATTGGTGATTGTGGCTGCTAAACCGACGATAACAGAAGCTATAATGCTGCCAAAAATAGTCAGCACAGTTGTTTGATGAGCGCTGGCGTTCGCCTCCATTGAGCGCTGTTTCAACAACTCATTCTCTTCATTCTCCATAGCTGTAGTGAGCATTCGGATGTCCTCCATGATCTGCTGACCCCGATCTGTCTGAACTATTTGCAGTGCGGACTCTAAATCTTTGCTCCTTGCGTTAATCGCCTGTTCAATGAAAACCAGTTTTTTGGTAATCAAGGGTTCAAGGCTATCGAGCCGCCGTTGTTGATTGGGGTTATCCGCAGTCAATTGGCGCAGAGCCTTAAGTTTTTGAACAATCTCGCCAGTTGCTGTGCGATAGGGTTCGAGATACCGCTTTTTGCCCGTGAGAAGATAGCCCCGTTGTCCAGTTTCTGCATCCTTGATCTGTGACATTACTTCTTTTGTCTTTTCAAGTACCTCGCGTGTATGTGTTACCCATTGAGCGTTTTCTCTATACTGAAGCAAACTCAGATACGAAACTACGCCAATACCAGTCATAATTGCTACTGCTATTACAAAACTGCCCGTATTCTTTTTGTAAATAGCCCATTTCATTTTTTACCTTCCTAATTGAAAAAGTAGCTGTTGACTAAACGGTGAGCCAGCCCTTTAGACGGTTAACAGTCGCTCTATACTGGCATTAGAGCATTACCCTTCGCGTGGCTAGCAGCCCCAGTTCAAGTGGCATATCTTCGTTCCAGCAAACAATATCCATGAAAAAATTGGCTTGCTGAATAAGAAGTATGAAAATGATTTTGTTTAATATCAAAACCCATATAGAGAAGCGATATATCGCTTCTCTACCTTTCGATTCATACTATAAATCAACAATGCCAAAAGTTTTTCACGGTACTACCCATCATGGTGGTGCTAAATAATACCAAATTTTTAACTATTAGAGCAAACTAGCTCTAATAAAGGATATCTATATTAGTGAATTATTGTGAGCGTATATTTTCTGACTCATAAGAAGTCAAATAAGAAATTTTGTTCAATTATTCAGTATATTTCCCCAGCTATATTCAAGAGATTTTCGCTTGCATAAATCATGTCAATGTGATATGCAACTTCAGCAATTACACTTAAAAATCTTTGATACTATTAGCTTGATATTGAATTGACTAGTGAAATACGTAGATTAGATAGAGACATAAAGCAATGTAGGCAAGCAGGGGCTTGTCATGCCCATACGACAAATCTCTATGTATGTATCAGAGTTTTCGTGAATTAGTATTACGCTTCGGAATTGCTGAAATAAGGTAAAAATAATAGGGCATGGGGATAATTACCTCATGTAACTAACTCAAGGCAAGGTAAAGTACCCATGCTCAGGCGCTTAATTGTGATTGTTACTGCCGCTATACTCTTTAGCAGTTCCTTGACGCTGGCACAGACTAAAAAGCCCAAACCACCGGATAAATTTCCTCCTAGTCCCTTAGAAATCACCACACCCGATCCACTACTGCCACGTTTACCCAAGGATAAACAGCCGTTAACTCTCCAAGAACAGCAAAACTTAGAACTAGCGCTGGATGCCTTAAATCAACAAGCAGCAGCGAAACTGCAAGCAGGGGATCAGGTAGCGGCGTTTGAAATTTGGAACCGGGAACTTCGCTTGCGGCGCTTTTTAGGTTCGTTAGCAGAGGTGCAAGCACTATCACGAGTCGGGGCGATCGCTTGGAAGCAAAATGATGGGGAAGAAGTACAATATATTACGCAGCGATTGCAAGCAATTCAAAAGCAGGCGCAATCTCAGAAAACAACTGCTCAAGTTGATCTAGAATTATGGCGATCGCTAGCCCAAGCTTACCAAAATGTGCGATCAATTAAACTAGCTGTAGAAGCTTACGACCAAGTTTTGTTAGTGTTGCGGCAGCAAAAAGATACAGCAGCAGTAGTAGAAATGCTCAAGACAATTGGGGAACTACATTTAACTTGGTTTGATTATACCAAAGCCGCCCCA
Organism: Nostoc sp. FACHB-133; assembly: GCF_014698055.1. Taxonomy (NCBI): domain Bacteria; kingdom Bacillati; phylum Cyanobacteriota; class Cyanophyceae; order Nostocales; family Nostocaceae; genus Nostoc; species Nostoc sp. FACHB-133. The sequence continues at coordinate 41,943 of NZ_JACJSH010000014.1, read as the reverse complement.
GTCTACGAGGAATTATTGAGTTTAGCTACATCTCTTGGCAAACGTGTAAATGAGGTAACATATCTGCAACGGCTGGCTTACATTTACGAGCAGACACAACAACCGCAGCAGTCATTGAATGTACTTAACAAGCTAGTTGAAATTTACACTAGTGAAAATAATCTTACTGTAATCCCAGAATTAAAGCTAGCGATCGCTGCAAATTACGAATCTCTAGCCAAGAAAGATCCTAACTTACTGCTAGAAGCTTTTCAAAATTATCAAGAAGCTTATACCACTGCTTGGCAATTACGCGAGTATGTTCGTGCTGGCGACGCTTTGCAAAAGTTAATTGCACTGTACCGTTCTCAAGGACAAATAGACGAGGCTTTGCAGGCTAGCCAAATCCTTGTACAGACACAGACGCAATCTGCCAATTTTTACGGGATAATGCAAGCTTATGACCAAATTGGGCAATTGTATCTAGAACAGAAAGATTTTCCTCAAGCATTAACAGCTTTTAAAAAAGGGTTGGAAATAGCACAACAACTAAAACATGAAGAAGCATACTTTACTAAGCAAATTGAAAAAATATCATCTAATCGATAATACCTATTAATTGATTATTCAACTGAGATGCTTTTCAGCTTAATACATCTTCATATATTTCGGCGATCGCACACCGAAAATCAACGCTAGCTAAATGCACTTCTTGTTCTTGTTCATAAGGATAAAGTACCCAGTGTCCTTGTTCATTGCGGCGGAAGCATTCGACACTCATTTGGTCTGGTGAAATTAGCACATATTCTTGTAGTGATTCTAAGTGTCGATAACTAGCGAATTTCTTGCCTCTATCAAAGCTTTCTGTTGAATCAGAAAGCACTTCGATAATTAGGCAAGGATAAGATTTAAAATATTCATATTCTCTATCTCGTGTATCACAAGTCACCATGACATCAGGATAGAAATAGCGATTTATCAGATCAATCTGTGCTTTCATATCTGCCATGTAGACACGGCATCCACTACCCCGCAGATGGTTTCGCAGCAGTATAAACACATTTCCTACTACGGTGACATGAGCATCACTTGCCCCTGCCATCGCGTAGACTTGTCCATCAATATACTCATGTTTAATTTCACTTACTTTCTCGCCTTCTAGATATTCTTCTGGAGAGATATAGTACTCACTTTGGCTAATGACCATTTTAGTACCTTAGTAGTTTTATCAAATATTTTAACCCATACAACAAATTTAATGAGCGACAGCATTACCACTTGGCTTCACTTTTTTGAAGAATAAAACGGCGAGTCCACTGAGTAATAATGCAATGCCAATAAAGTAGAAACAATCATTAAAAGCCATTACATAAGCTTCCCGGCGGACTATATTAGATATGGATGCGATCGCTTGATTTTGCGCGGTACTCAAATCTGCTCCTTTGCTGACAAAATACTGTGTCATTTGGTCAATTCGCTGTTGAGTTTCTGGGTTATATAAAGATATCCCATCACCCAATCTATTTGAGTGAAATTGCTCTCTATTAGTTAATAAAGTAGCTAAAGATGCAATTCCTATAGAACCGCCCATATTCCGCATCATATTAAATAAACCACTTGCTGAACCTGCTTCTTTTGGACTCAATCCAGCAGTAGCGATAGAAGTTAGTGGCACCATAATTAGGGGTTGTCCCATTGCACGCACAAATTGCGACCAGCGTAACTGATCTAATCCAGTTTGATTAGTCATTCCAGAGTTCATAAATGCACTGATGGAAAACAATGTTACGCCAACAGCTACCATTAACCGTACATCAATACGTTGCATCAATTTGGGGATGAGGGGAATAATAAAAAGTTGAGGAATACCAGCCCAAATTAATACTTCACCAATTTGCAGCGCATTATATTTTTGGATTTGGGCAAGATACAACGGTAAAATATAAATTGAACCATACAATCCAACCCCCAGCGACACATTAACAATACTGGCTAAACCAAAGTTCCGCCTAAACAAAAGTCGTAAATTAATAAATGGTTGCTTACGAGTTAATTCTATAAAGAAAAATATCGCCAGAAAAATTACTGCGATCGCACTTAAGCGCAGAATCAGCGCTGAACTAAACCAATCTTTGCGGCTACCCTCTTCTAAAACAACTTGCAGGGAACCTAACCCAATAGCCATTGCAATAATTCCCCACCAATCACCTTGTTTCAGTAAATTAATTTGGGGACGTTCTTGCTTAATTCCGTACCAAACCCCAGCTAGCATTAATGCGCCTGGAATTACATTTATATAAAAGTTGTATTCCCAACCAAAATTTTCTGTTAACCAACCTCCCAATGTTGGGCCAATTGAAGGTGCAAAAACTGCACTAAACCCGAAAGCAGCCAGCCCAATTGATTGCTTAGATTGAGGTAAAGTCGTTAATACGACTGTCATAGCGGTGGGAATTAAAACTCCTCCACTAAAACCTTGCAAGGCGCGAAATAAAATCATGGAATTGAGATTCCACGACCAAGCGCAGCATATAGAAAAGAAAATAAATAGTGCAGTATTCACTAACAGATAACGTCGCAGAGAAAACACCCGCGATAACCATCCTGTTAAAGGAATTACCACAATCTCTGCTACTAAATAAGCGGTAGAAATCCAAGAGCCTTCTTCTAAAGTTGCTCCTAAACTTGCTTGAATATCTTGCAGTGAAGCATTAGTTATTTGAATATCTAATACCGCCATAAATGCACCAAGCATACTGGCTAATACACCAATCCAGGTTCTTAGCGGTACGCGTTCTGGTAGTGCTTGCTGATGAATTACACCTGTATTAGCCATAGTGTTGTTCCAGTTTAAAAGTTAAATAACAAAATTATTATCAAACAGAATTCAGGAGTCTGGTGGTCGCCGAGCGCAGTCGAGGTGAGCCAGAATACCCTTTCAGGTAAGCAAGCTACAGAATTAATTTTGTGCAACTGGCAGATAAACAAACAGTGTCTTGATTCTGATAGCGCAACGGTAGCGAATCTGCGAACGTCTTCCTGGGTTAGGAATTATTCTCCAATAAATTTTATACCATCTCTTTGCGTTTTTTTATCCTAAGCTTTATGAGTTATTACAATGCCCTTTTGCTCATAAATTGGACGCATTATCTGCCTTAAAGCAGGCAACTGTCTGCTAAAAACTATAGAACCTAAAATACAAGCTATCCCATCAATAATTAAAGTATTGGGTGCGCCAATACGACTGGCTAATACACCTCCTAACAAGTTGCCCACAGGAATCATCCCCAAAAATGACATTGTGTATAAGCTCATCAATCGCCCACGTTTGTCATCTTCAACAATTGTTTGTAAAAATGTGTTGCTAGCAGCAATCTGGAGAATTGTACCTAAGCCAACAAATAACATTGTAAATAAAGAAAGAGGTAAATATCGAGATAAAGAAAAGGCAATTAAACCAACTCCTAAAATTGCTGGAGCTAAAGCAATCAATTTACCAATTCCTAAGATTGTTTGGCGCGTAGCTAGATAAATTCCACCAGTTAAAGCTCCAACTCCAGATGCCGCCATCAAAAAACCCAAACTCTCTGCGCCACCTTTGAGTACTTGTTCTGCAATAACTGGTACGAGAATAGTGTTTTGCAGTCCCATGAGACTGACTAAAGTTGATAGCAACAAAATCGAGCGAATGGGTGGAAAGCTAAAGGCATATACAAATCCCTCTTGAACTTTTTGTAAGGGATTCCCGTCTGTCACGACATTTTTCCAAGGCTTAACTTTCATTGCCAATAAAGCAGCGAGTACAGCAATGTAGCTTAAACCATCTATTAAAAAACAATAGCCAGTTCCAACTTTAGCAATTAGTAAACCTCCGATCGCAGGGCCAATCAATCTAGCACCGTTGATCATGGTAGAGTTGATAGCGATCGCATTGGCTAAATCTTCTCTACGTTCAACCAGTTCTGGGACAAATGCTTGGCGGGCTGGTGCATCTAAGGCGTTAATAAATCCTTGACACAAGCTCAAGGCGATGATGTGCCATACCTCAATCACACCAGTCAGCGCCAGTACTGCTAATGTTAACGATTGAATCATCGCCAAGATTTGTGTACCAATTAAGGTACGATATCGAGAAAATCGATCTACAAATACTCCGCCAAAGGGAGCTAGAAAAAAGCTAGGAATTTGACTCGAAAATCCCACAACTCCTAGCATTAATGCGGAGTTTGTCAAGTTATAAACTAGCCAAATCGTCGCAAGTTGTGTCATCCATGTCCCAATTAGGGAAATACCTTGTCCGGCAAAAAACAACTGGTAGTTTTTTGACCTTAAAGCAGGTAATAATGGTTTTTTCATGTCAGGTTTATTTTATACCAATCTGCTCTCACAAATATCATTTCACCTCATCTTTATCCGCCTCTCTATAGATGTAGGAGAATGTCATAACAAGAGAGAGGTTTGCAGGCAACTTGGTATTACTTGACTTCCACAGCTACTTCCGCAGACATCCCCGGAGTAATCCGCGATTCGTATCCTTGAATGCTCTTTTGGTCAAAAACTACTTTGACTGGGATGCGTTGGACAACTTTGGTAAAGTTACCTGTAGCGTTATCCGGTGGCAATAAGGCAAACTGAGCGCCGGAAGCTGGCGAAAGACTTTCAACACGACCAACAAAGGTATGATGAGGGAAAGCATCTAGCTTGATTTCTGCCATCTCTCCTGGGCGCATCTTTTCTAATTGGGTTTCTTTGAAGTTTGCAATTACCCAATACTCGTTATCCACGATCGCCATTAATGGTGTTCCTGCTGCAACTCGGTTGCCAACTTCCACGTTTTTTCTACCGACTCGTCCGGCACTGGGGGCGGTAACGTTGGCGTAGGATAGTTGTAATTGCGCGTCTTTGAGCGATGCTTCCGATTGCGCGATCGCAGCTTTTGCCGCTTCATATTGGCTACGTTTGACTGTTGTATCTTGTCCGCCTGCGGTAGCTTGTTGCAATCCACCTTTGGATGCTGCCAATTTCGCTTGGGCGTTGGTGACATTTTCTTGCGCTTGCGCTAGTTGAGATTGGGCTTGGGTTACACCAACTTTGGCTGAGGCTAACTTAGCTTGGGCTTGTTCTACTCCTTGAATAGCAGCGTTTTTTTGTGCCGTCGCTACATCATAAGTTGCCTTAGCGGTGTCTAATTGCTGACGAGCGATCGCACCATTTTTATACAATTCATTGTAACGATTGTAATCTGCTTGGGCTTTTTCCAAATTCGCATTGGCTTGCGCTACCTGCGCTTGGGCGGCGGGAATCCCTGCTTCGGCTAATCTGACTTGGGCTTGCGCGGCTGGTATCCCAGCTTGGGCTTCTTGTACTGCTGCTTGGGCTGTGGAAATTGCTGCTACCGCACCGCTAACATCTCCCTGCGCTTGAGTTGTCTTACCAGTGGTGGTTTGTGAACTTAAAGCAATATTTGCTTGGGCAGCTTGGGCTTGTCCACGTGCATTTTCTAAGGCTGCTTGTGCTTGCTGTACCTTACTTTCATAGTCTCGTGGATCTAACTTCACTAACAACTGTCCTGGTTGCACCAGTTGGTTGTCATTCACAAGCACCTGACTTACAGTTCCAGGAATTCGGCTACTAACTTGGTGAATGTTTCCCGCAACGGTGGCGTTGTCTGTTTCCTGGTGGGTGGAGGCGTATTGCCAATAGTTATAACCAAAAGTGCCTGCGACGATCGCACCCACACCTAATCCTGCCAAAATCAAACCAGTCGGTTTTTTCCGCTTTGGTGGAACTTCTTTCTCGATCTCAGGAGTTACAACAGGTGCTTCTGCGGTTACAGCTTCTAAAGTCTCGGAATTAGGAATCAATTCTTTTTCTATAACTATGGTTTTGTTTTGGTTGCGTCCGTTAAATGTATTGGTTTTCATGATTCTTAACTCGCTTGTTCGATGATTTGATTGATAGTCGTTTATTTAGAATGCGTAGTATTTTCTGAAAAAAATTTTATTTCCTTAGTATGCGTAATATTATCTCAAAACAAATCTTTACAGCACCTCCCCCAGTCGGGTGATTGTGAGGTTATCTTTAGGAGAGGTTAGCGATCGCCCGATTTAAGATTTGGGAAAACAGTTCTCGGTCAGCAAAAGAAATGCCGTCCATTGCTTCGTCCCTGACTGCGGCGGCGATTGGGGGTAAAATAGTTTCTAGTTCTTTACCTGCATCCGTTAGCCAGATCCGCCAGATGCGGCGATCGTGAGTGTCGCGTTCTCGACGCACCAAACCGCGTTCTTCCATCCGATCGAGTACGCCTGTTAAAGTTCCTCCTACTTGTTTGAGTTTGTCTCCAATACTAGAAGTAGGTAAACCATCTTCTTGCCACAAACAGCACAACACCAACCAGTGAAATGGTGTAAGTCCAAAGGGTTCTAGCTTATCTGTAAACTTGCGACTGAGCAATTGTGAGACTAATTTGATTCTGTAGCCCAAATTGTATGGTGCCAGATTTTGCTGCCACGACTCTAAAGCTGGAGAATGATTAGATGTAGAAACCATTTAGCAAAATACTTAGTATGCGTACTATTGTCTATAGTATATAAATCAACATTTTTTAGCAATAGGTGCTTTGCATCTATCTTAGGGAAGAAATTGGATCAACTGGTACTCTTTGACAGTGCCGAGAATACGGTGAGGTCTAGATAATTTAGGGGATTGGTCACTATATATCCAAGCATAGCTCAAAGCTGGGATTTGCGAAATAGAGGCTACTTGCTGGGCATGAATAGGAAGATAGAACTCAAATAGGACTTCGGTTTTCTGGTCTATTTCCACATAGTAGGTAGGATGAGATTGGAGAATTGAGGCGATCGCACTTTGTTGTAAAAAAGTTTTCAAAACATGGTTATAGTCACTTAACAGACCTATACTACCAATCGTCGCCAAAGCTAGCCAACAGGGAATTAACCAACCTGCAATCCAATAACGCGCTGTGAGAAACTTCTTGCCAAAATGGTAACGACTAATCCACACCACAGGTAAAATTAACCAACCCAAGCCCATAGCCAAGCCAATAGTTGCATACTTGCGAAAATCAAAACTACCCCAACTAAAAATGCCAATACTCGCTATAACAAGCAAAAAACCTAACCCACCAAAGCCATAACTGAGATTTCGAGGAAGATTCTTTTTGGCAAAAAGGCTTAATATATTTATTTTATCTTTTTCGAGAGGTAATGGGGGGGTAATTCCTGTCTGGTAAATACTACCTAACCAGTTTAAACCCACAGATGCAAACAAAGCTATAAACGGATAAAGGCAAAGACTATAATGAGGGAGACGAGTGCTAAAAAGACTAAGCTCACAAAATAGAATAAGTGGAAAGCCAACTAATATTAACTGATAACGAGGAATTGGACGACGTATAGTCAAAAATAAACCTAAAAGTCCGAAAAAAGCCCAAGGAAATGCTTTTAAAAGAATATTCCATAAATAAAACAGCCGATCATTTCTATAATTATTTTCAGAACCTAGCTGCATAACAAACTTAAGCAACTCTTCAAAACTCTGATTTCCGTAGTGCAGCCAGCTTAAACACAGCCAAACACAGGTAGGGATTAAACCTACAAAAAAACCTAAATACAAAAATGGGTTAGTAAGATGATGATGACGGCGATGTTCCCAAATTAAATAAGGGAATAAAGCGATGATTGGCAAAAAAATCATAAAGCTTCTGACTAAGAAGCCTAAACCTAAACTTAAACCAGCTATAAAACTCCAAAAATAGCGATATTTAGGATATGATTCTGTTTTTATTAAAGATAAAATAGCTAAAAGTACCAATAGAACCATCGGTATATCAGGTGTACTTAAGCGAGAGTATTGCAGCCAGAGAAATTCCACACTTAAAATAGCAGCAGCAAGCCTTGCTAATTTTTTGCCTAGCATACTTTTGCCGATTTCATACACAAGCCATAAGCTAAAAATGCTAGCAATCATACTAGGAAGACGCGCACTAGTATCACTCATACCAAACACCTTGTAGAAACTGGCAATTAACCAATAAGGGCCAGGGGTTTTATGATGTGCCGTTGTCCAAGGAGTTATCCAATTACCAGAATCAAACATCAGACGCGCACGCGAAGCGTAAAGCGCTTCATCATGTGCCATCAGGCTATTGTGCCCAGAAGTAAATAATAATAAGGGAAGTATCCAAAGTAACAAGCTCAAATATGGTAATAATCCCACTAGGCGCGTTTGTCGCCAAATATGCCGCAAGATATGTAATTTATAAAACATTGAATTGATAAAATTGATGCTGCTATTTAGACTCGTTTATGTGTCTTGCTGTTATTAAAATATGTTACATAGTGTTTTTTGAACAATACCTGAAATTGCCGCATTTTTTGAAAAAAGTACTCCAAAACAGAGATTTATGCAATTAAGACCGAATCAACGCCAGAAATTAGACGACAAAGACGATAAGCTGTTCTATGCCTATCCCCGCTTTGTTACCCATGTGGATGAAGGATTTATTCAACAGCTAACGGATTTATACCGCGATCGCCTGAAACCCAACACCCGCATTCTTGATATGATGAGCAGTTGGGTGTCCCATCTACCAGAAGAGATGCAGTTTGACCATGTGGAAGGACATGGACTCAACGCTGAGGAACTAGCACGAAATCATCGCTTAAATCATTACTTTGTGCAAAATCTTAACGAAAATCCGCAGCTACCTTTAATAGACGCAGATTTTGATGCTGTTCTCAATTGCGTATCTGTGCAATATATGCAATATCCAGAAGCAATATTTTCCGAAATTTACCGCATCCTGAAACCTGGTGGTGTCGCAATTATCAGCTTTTCTAACCGGATGTTTTTTGAAAAGGCGATTCAGGCTTGGCGGGAGGCTTCAGAAACACAGCGAGTAGAATTAGTCAAAGCCTACTTCGCCTCAGTCCCAGGATTTACAACCGCAGAAGTTATAGTTCATAAGTCAACATTACCGAATTTATTTCAGTGGTTGGGCGCAGCTGGAGGAGATCCGTTTTATGCTGTTATAGCTTACCGCAGTTAAGTCAAAAATTCACTAGTACAATGTCTAAGCTAGTGCAAGAGAGCTTGTAGTAAGCACTTTAGTGCTTAAAAAATAAGGACTAAAGTCCTTACTACGAACTTATTTACCTGCTCAAAATTAAAATGCTTTTGTATCTAGATAATTTTTGTAGATGAATTATTGGCTAATGAAATCAGAGCCAGAAGCCTATAGCATTGCTGACCTTCAACAGCAAAGCCAGACTATCTGGGACGGTGTTCGCAACTATCAAGCTCGTAACTTTTTGCGCCAAATGGAGGAAGGAGACTTAGCTTTTTTTTATCACTCCAGTACTAATCCTCCCGGTATTGTTGGGTTAATGCGTATAGTGAAAAAAGATATTGCTGACCCGACCCAGTTTGAGCCAGAAAGTAAATACTACGACCCGAAATCAACTTTCGAATCCCCTCGGTGGCAAACAGTTTTAGTGGAATTTGTTGAGGCTTTTTCTAACCCTATCTTGCTATCAATACTCAAAGAAAAGTTTAGCGATGAAGACTTAATGTTGATGAGACAAGGAAATCGATTATCGGTGATGCCTGTCCCTGAAGCAGTGGCTTTGAAGATTCTGGCAATGAAAAGCTCATAGTTGAAAATTACTAACTTGCAATTCACTGTAAAATTCAAGGTTTGTAGTGAGGACTTTAGTCCTTTCTACACGAACGAAATCAGGACTAAAGTCCCAACTACTAACATTTTTGAAGGAAGGTTGATTAACTGAATATAATGTGATTTCTTCTTACCTACTTACTTTACGCCCATTGCCCAGGATCTAATTGATAGTAACGTTGCAATTGCTCATAAAGTGCCGGATGCTTAGATAGCAATTGGTGTGGTTTCTCAAAGAATGTCTCAGTTGCTACGGCAAAAAATTCTGCGGGATTCGTTGCGCCATAGCTATCCATTACCGTCCTTGCACCTTGTAGAACATCATTACAAAGTTGCTGATATGCTTCTGTCATCACCTTCGCCCAAATAGGATAGTCTGAGTTGTGTTGCAGTATCGGAACTCCTTCAGCTTTACCATCTTCTTGATCTAACTGATGGGCGAATTCATGAAGCACAACGTTACGTCCATCTCTCCAGTTATGAGTGTCTTGTTTCACCTGTTCCCAAGACAGTACTACTTGGTCATTTGTCCACGATTCTCCTAGTCTGGCCACACGCCTTTCTTCAACAACATATTTTCCGATAGAAGTCGTTTCTTGAACAAAATAAGCATTGGGATAAACCAGAATTGAACGAAGTCTAGGGAAGTATTGCCCACGTTCATTTAATAAAAGTAAACAGGCGATCGCAGCAAGAGTAACTTTCATTTCCTCCGTCACCTGTAATCCTCTACAACCAATAAATTGCTTTTCTGCTAAAAATACTTGAATATGTCCCTGAAGTCGTCTGATTTCATCGGGAGAGAGACACAGATAAATAGGAAGATTATTTTCAATAATTGCATTCCATAGCGGGGGGAAAGGACGGTGTTTAATACGGACTCTTCGCCTTTTCACTAGGATAGGATTGGCTACAATCCCAGCTATAACTAGTCCAATGATGAGAAAAACAACTATTGTTTGAATCATTGAATTTTGAGTAATTTATATATTTAATTAACTGACTTTTGTCTCTAAGCTCACCTCTTTTTTTACTGTTATAAAGCTAGCCCTTTAAAGGTGGGTAAAAATTTTATATAAATTATTCTTTAACCTCTTCTCTCTGTGTTCTCTGCGCCTCTGCGGTTAAATAAATTCTAAACCGCAGAGGCACAGAGAGCGCTGAGATTATAAAAACTATATTTACTGCTATATATCACCACTATTGGATCAGAATTATGCAAGATTGGACTTTGGTAGATAGGGTTTTTTGCAGCCCTTGCTCAACTTTGCTAATCAGTTTATCAAAAGCCTCTTGATCTGCTGTCAATTGTTCTTGAAGAACTTTCTCTAACTCAGGCTTTATTTGCTCACACATCTCCTCGATTTTTTTGTCACTCAAAAAACTAGAACGAACCCAACTAGGTACATCCACATTTGTCTTGATTACTTCTTGAACACTCTTACGATTTAGCTCCATTCCTGCCGCCATCACCGAAGCCCCATATACTAGTGCAATAGGCCAGGTTAAATGTCCCGTTAATATAAGAGTGATGATGCTAGCTACAGTGCCTCCACCAATTACTACATTGACAATAAAGCCCACTGTCTCAGCAAGGATAGCATCTCCAATCCGTAACTCTGGGTTAACAAAATTTGGGTCAATACTATCCTGGAACCTTAAGCTGCTTCTAGGTATGTGAAACTTTCGACATATTGGATCGGTTTGTGCGGCTAAATCTGGTTGGATTTTATTGCTAAACCAAGAAGCGCATTGATGATTAATTATCTGCACAGCGCGTTCGCTTTTGAGCCACTGTTCTGCTCGACCGATTAAAGATGTTTCCAAATCGGCTAAAGTCCGTATTTTGTTTTTTTGCCAATCTTTTAAAGCTGGTTTAACTGCGTTGGCAAGCAAGCCATCTGTCAAAGGCTTAGTTAATGATTCGATTAACTCCGGGATATGCCTTTGAATCAAATCTTTAAGCTGGTTCGAGGTAAATAGTTTGTTGACTTCTTCCTTAAAAGCAGCAGCACGCAGATCCCATCGTCCTACTCGTGCTAAACCCAGTGCAATACACCGTTCCGGTTCTGGATCGGGGCGAAGCAGGGTTTCTGGTTCGGGAAACATTTCTTGACAAAGCAAGTGCGTAAACTTCATCCGAGATGCACCGCCAGTCATCAGCAGAAGTTTTGGCACAATTCCAAGTTTTTCTAGCTTTTCTTTCGCCTCGGTTAAAGAGTCGCTAAACGATCGCACCCAACTCTGATGTCCCAGTTCCGGTAAGGGCTGGTTTAAAATTTCCTCCATCATCAATTTATTGACTTGGGGAATAAAATAAATCTGTTCGTTAATCGACTCGAAGCCACGCGCAAAGGATTCAGGATCGCTGTATAGCTGTTCATTAGAAAAGTAATCTTCTTTAGCTTTGCGACAAGCAAGTTCACAACGAGCTTGGTGATGCGGATATTCCTGAAATACTTTTTCGAGTAATGCTTTTTGTTCGTGGTTGGCCAGAGTCCGAGCAAAAATAGCTTTGTCAATTAGAGATGCACCTAAAGTATTACTCCCGAAATCTATCGGGATCTCTTCTAAGCTCTTAACCAAAGTAAAATCTGTGGTTGAAGAACCAATATCGACAATTAGCACCGATGCAACAAGTTTGTCATACTCCAATTTCCCGGCTTCCTTGGCTTGCATGAAAGCGGCCCGCGATTCGGGTACAACATTTAGTTGGGGAATACCAGCTTCTTGAAGTAGCTTTTGGTATTCGGTGCGATCGCTAACTGACCATCCTGAAGGGCAACCTATGTAAAAATAGCTACCTTCTCCACCTTCCAGTTGTTTGCTTTCTTTCAAAAGGCGGTAGTAGGTTGCTACAAAAGTGCTAATTGTTTCCCGATATTTAGGATCGTTATTGGGTTTTTGCTTAAAAGAAATTGTCAGTTGGGTAACGCCAGCTTGAATTAATGCTTGTTCGCCGACAAGATAACCGAGTTTAGGATGCCAACCCAGGGCTGTAATTTGGTTCTTCTTGTTATTAATCTCCAGCATCTGCGGGGGATCAATGCTTTCCACTATCGCTTTAGCTACAGCCGTTTCACCGTGCCCCAAATCAAAACCGATTGTTTCTAAAATTTCCATACCCTTATTGTCTATTATTCTCTAGCAGAGGAATATGCTGGCTCAATTACCCTACCGCGCCTAATCAAGCGATCGCCTTTTAATAAAGCCGGAGTTAGAGTCACATGTTCTTTGGTATCGGGGTCGATACTTGGCTCAAAGTCAAAATAATTGCGATCGCTATGAGGGTCATTTGGTCGGTAAATTTGAGTGTTAATTCCTTGAGACATTAAAATCTGTGGCAGAAGTTTTGCAAGTTCATAAGCCATTTGGGGTTTATCAAGTTTAGATGCACCCATTAGCCTTTGCAGAAAATTTAATAACTCTGGCAGTTCTTCTATTGCTAGATCGCCTTCATGTTTATTCCATTCTTCTACTCTAGCTACTGCTAGGTCGATAGTGTTGAGAGCATCGCCAAGATGATCTAAAAATACTTTGCTATCAACCCGGAGCAGAGGTTTAGGTAATTCCAATAGTTCTGAAGATATAGAATTTTGCTGATTCTTTAAGTCGAGTTGAAGCACAACTTCTACCCCTAGAAGTAGAGAGGTTAGTAAGATAGCCATCCATGCACCTGGGCTAGTTTTAGTTAAAGAGAATAACGAACCTAAGATGCCTATATAAATTAGCCCCTTTAGCAGTTTTAGAATTAATCTACTGGAAAAAAGGTTTGTACTTGGGTTAGTAAATTGCTTTTGTTCTGTTGGAGCAACTTGAGAATAGTTAGCCGCAGCGAGAGTGGCAATGGACTGCCGCAGGGTATCTAGGAAAAATGAAGCTAGACGAACTTGAGCTAAATTAAGCTTTTCAATGTAAATTCTTTCAAGATTATCAAGTCGGTTTTGTACCAGTTTAACTATCTGTTCAATACTGGTTGTATTATCAATATCTGTCTGAAGTTGGTTGCGTTCTTCGCTAAAAAGTGAAGTGATTGTTTTCATTGCGTTAACTAATACTTTAACGTTATTAATTAGGAGTGAAATTAACAAACAAGTGTTTATTTCACTCTGTAATCACATAATGACGGAATAATTCATAATTATGAATTACGAATTACGTTGATTGCAAATTACTACCCATCAGAAGGAGGAGCAGAATGTTTATCTGCGTCATTGCAGACTACGGTACAGGAGATCCGGCATTTATAGAAGTCACACAACGTCTGCTGATGGCTTTTCCCCATGCCCAAATTCATTTGCTTTCGGTGCCAGCATTCAGTACATTGGCAACAGGATTTTGGATTGCCCAACTAGGACTTAACCCAGGCCCTAGCGATCGCCTAATTTATCACAACTGTGCTCCTCGTCAAGATGATCCCGAAGCCCGTCGGGATAATGAAGGTGAAGGACTAACTTATGCCCTTTTATCCAATGGTGTAAAAGTAGTAGGTGTAAATGCGAACTACACTCTCTCCTTTATCAAAGACTATACAAAGGAGTTGCGAGTAGTGAACGTTTCTCGTGGTGGATCGCAGTTTCGCTCACGGGATGTGTTTCCTCCGGCTGCGGCTGCCATTATGAATGAAGATTTTAGCCTTCTGGGAGATAGCCTTAAGAACGAGCAAATCCCAGATGTTCCACCAGATCGAATTGCCTGGGTTGATGGCTACGGCAACATCAAAACAACTATTGGGGCGCATACACTAAACTTGGAGCCTCAAAGCAAGATTGTGATTCGAATTGGAGATGTGGTTAGTGATGCAGTATATTCTGATGGCAGCTTCAAGGTATCTGAAGGAACTTTAGCCTTTGCTCCAGGTAGTTCCGGTTGGCCAACAGGCGATTCAGAAGAACCATTGCGCTTTTTAGAGCTATTTCTGCGAGGAGGGAGTGCTTGGGAGCGCTTTGGCCGTCCCCGTGTGAATCAGCAAGTAACTCGAATTGCGTGAAATCCTGTAGTTGGCTTGTGTTTATGCATTTCATCAGTTATTCCAAAGCGATCGCACCCAAAAATTCTAGAGGAAAACTCATAAACTCCTAAATCAAATCCACTCCCCACGCCCTACAGATAAGCACTATCTATGTTTATCTGTAGGTATGGGCATTAGTGGTACTAACAATAACTAAAACAGAAAAGGATACAGAGCAACTAAATTTATTGATGGCGATTATTAATTTTGAATTTTGAATTTTGAATTCGGAGTGAAGCGACGTGACAATTGGGGTTTGGATATTAGGCGACCAACTTTGGGTAAAACAAGCAGCTTTAGAAAGTTGTTTTCATCAGGAAAATGTGCCTGTAATTTTGATCGAGTCATTGCATCATATTCAAGTAAGACCTTACCATCGGCAAAAGTTAGTCTTACTTTGGTCGGCAATGAGGCATTTTGCTCAAGAGTTGCGACAACTAAAATATTCAGTCACATACAAAATAGCTGAAGATTTTGAAGCACCACTCCAAGAATGGATTAGGGAAAATCAAATTACTCAGTTGCGGGTGATGACACCGAATGATCTACCATTCACCCAAATGATTCAAAGTTTAGAACTTTTCTGTACAATCACTTTGATTCCTAATAATCATTTTTTGTGGAGTACAGAAGAATTCAATCATTGGGCATCAGATCGTAAGCGCCTGTTAATGGAAGACTTTTATCGGGAAGGAAGGCGACGTTTCCAAATTTTAATGGAGAAAGATAAACCAGTTGGTGGACAGTGGAATTTAGATAAAGAAAATCGTCAACCACCCAAAGGTAAATTAAATACACCACCTGCACAATGGTTTGAACCAGACGAAATTACTCTCGATGTCATTGCTCAAGTTAATTCTCTCACTTGCCGAACTTATGGGGACATAAAACCTTTTCGCTGGGGGATAAATCGCCAACAGGCACTTCAAGTATTAGACTGGTTTATTCAAAATCGTCTACCACATTTTGGCCCCTACCAAGATGCAATGGTAACAGGGGAAGAAACAATGTGGCACGCGCTACTTTCTCCTTATTTGAATATCGGTTTACTCCAACCAATGGAGGTAATTCAAGCCGTACAACAAGCATACTTCCAACACCAATTACCTTTAAATAGTGTGGAAGGTTTCATTCGTCAGATATTGGGTTGGCGAGAATATATGCACGGCATCTATCACTATGTAGATGCAGATTACTCAGATAAAAATTGGTTTAGCCACACACAACCGCTACCGGAATTTTTCTGGACAAGTAGAACCGAAATGAATTGTCTACACCAGATTCTCACACAAGTGGAACGCACTGGCTATGCTCATCATATTCAACGGCTAATGGTGTTGAGTAATTTTGCTTTGATTGCCGGACTTTCACCACAATCTGTAGAAAACTGGTTCCATGCAGTGTTTATTGATGCTTATGACTGGGTAATGCAGACAAATGTTATTGGTATGGGTTTATTTGCTGATGGAGGTGTGTTGGCATCAAAACCTTATGCTGCTTCTGCTAACTATATAAATAAAATGAGTGACTATTGCAAAAGTTGTGTTTATAACCATAAGGAACGTGTCGGTAAAAATGCTTGTCCGTTCAACTTCTTCTATTGGGATTTTCTTGACAGACACCGCCAACAACTACAGTCTCAAGGAAGGATGAGTTTTATTTTAAAGAATTTAGATAAAATGTCTTCTGAAGAATTAAAGTCTATCCGCCAACAAGCCCAAGATTGGCACGCCCAGTCGTAGTGTATCGCAAGGTATTCAAAGCCAGTCACTTATCAGTACGGTAGAGGTACTTAAATGACAAAAACAACCGAGAACACATTTGGTTTAGGGATGACTAATGAAGATTGGTTTAACTTAGGAAAATCTGATGCTTGGGCTGGAAAAGCTAAATTGGCACCAGAAGAAGATTCTCAAGCTGCTAGTATGTACGACCTGGGTTACTGCGAGGGAAAAATTAAACGGCCGCCAACTAAAATTAGTCAGTACCCTACAGCCTACTTAAACTAGCAGTATAAACCGTATAAGTGCTGAAGGGCGCTAAGAAAAGCCCAAAAGCTTGTGTCGTCTCGTTCCCAGCCTCCAGACTGGGAATGTATTTAAAAGAGGCTCTGCCTCAATTCAAGCTACCGGAGGCAGCAGCCCTTCCAGAATGGATTTCCAGCCTCCAGGCTGGGAACCAGTCAGAACAAGGGCTGTATCTTTTCTTAGTGCCATTCGTATCAGTGCTTTTGTTCAGTATCCTACAGCAATACTCTTGAGATGATTTTAGACTAATACCCTTGGGATAAAATAATTTCCCTGTCGGTAACGCTTGTAGAGACGTTGCATTGCAACGTCTCTACACACCGGAAAATCTCACCAATAACCTTAACTAAACGGTAAGGAATAAGAGTTTCTGAGAGTTCTTGCCTAAGTGATGGCTTAGTTAAGGCAATTTAGCGATTTCATTCAACGACTGTTACTGAAGCCCCTTCATTTGATGGAGGTATACCGGGTAACTCAAGACAGTATCCAGCACCATACACTGTTTTGATATAGCGGGGATGGCGGGGATCTGGTTCTAGCTTGGTTCTCAAGTGGCGAATATGGACTCGAATCGTTTCAATATCGTCATCGGGATCGTAGCCCCAAACTTCTCTGAGGATTTCGCTAGGAGAAACTGTTTGACCGTGGCGTTGTAGTAAGCAGTGAAGTAGCTCAAATTCCAAATGAGTCAATTTCACCGTGTCATTGAACCATATTGCCTCAAATCTTTCGGGAACAAGGGTCAATGATCCATAGTTCAGAATCTCACTATGCTTTGCGGCTTGGGGAATGCGGTCAGTACGTCGCAAAAGTGCCCGCACTCGCGCCAGCAGTTCTTCAACTTCAAAAGGCTTGGTGAGGTAGTCATCTGCGCCAGCATTAAAGCCTTCCACCTTGTCCTGAGTTTGGCTCAAAGCCGTCAACATTAACACGGGAATCTCAGAGGTGCGATCGTCTCGGCGCAGGCGTTGGCAAACTGTAAACCCATCTACTCTGGGCAACATTAAATCGAGCATGATCAAGTCTGGTTGAAGCTGGAGAGCCAGCGCTTGACCTTTGATGCCGTCTTCAGCTTGACTAACATCGTAGCCAGCCATTTCCAAGTTGACGGCAACTAGTTCTGAAATCGCTGGGTCATCGTCTATGACAAGAATCCTCGGCATTCTTAAAAATTATTACTACTTATTAAGGATAATTAACAACCTTTGATAGATACAAAGATTTTTGAAACGATTCTAAAAAAGTTTTTAAATCTTACATAAATATTAAGATTAAATGACTGTGAAATCAAGACTCAACTACATGAAATCTTATAGTCTATGATGTGTTATACTCCCCCCTACAATCCGTCTTGGTTTTTACAAAACGGTGTGATGATGACTGTATACACTGCTTTGTGGGGAAAACGTCACTGGCAAAGTACTACTAAAGACCCAGAACCGTCTTATCACGAGAAAATCTTTGTTGGTGGCCAAGGTGTGCCAATTTTTGGCTTGGTTGCCATCCCGGAAAATGCCCATAGCACGATTATCGGCACTTACGGCATTACTGGAGAGTTAAAAACAGAATGGTTTTTGAGGGTGCTAGGGCGTAAAGCCTACGCTCAAGGATACGCTGTAGTGTTGTTTGATTGGCGGGCCCACGGGAAAACTGCCGAATTGTCGCCAACTCTGACTTCTGATGGTTTGTATGAGGGGGAAGATTTTGTTCGCATCGCCGCCGCAGCTAAGGCAATGGGATGTCCTGGGAAATTTTGGTTTACAGGGTTTTCTTTGGGAGGGCAATTGGCACTATGGGCAGTGAAGGTGGCTGGTGAGGTGATTAGGGAATACGAAGATTTAGGACTAGAAGACAGCGATATTGGCGGTGGTATGGTGATTTGTCCGAGTTTGGATTCGGAGCGATCGCTATCTTATCTAGTTACAAAACCCTTTGGCAGATATTTGGAAGCGGGGATTGCCCAGAATTTAAAAAAACTAGCATGGCGAATTCATGATGCTCATCCTGGAAGCATTGACCCAGAAGCGATTGAACGGGCAAATAGTATTTGGGGTTTTGATAACGAACTAGTAATTAACCGATTAGGTTTTTCTTCTGTGGAAGCATATTACCAAGCTAGTAGTGCTTTACAAATATTGCCGCAAATCTCAAAACCGACTTTGATTTTATATGCTGCTGATGACCCACTTTTTGACCCAGCCATCATACCGGAATTACAAGAAGCTTGCGATCGCAATTCCGCAATAGATTTATTGCTCACTCAGTACGGCGGTCATGTTGGCTATTTGAGTAGCAAAGAGTGCCAGCGTCAAGTACAAGACTCCGATCCTTGGTGGGCATGGAATCGAATTTTACAATGGTTGGAGCAACAGCGCAAAGTATAAGTAGCTCGGCGTAAATAATTATCAGTGGGATAAGACAGGGGCAAGGGAAAAAGAGTTTTAGCTTTCTTTACCTTTCTTCACACATTTTGCTTTTATTAGACCAGCTTACTTAATACTAAGATTTTGTTATTGAAATGAAGTCGATGAGAATGTAAAAAATATTCATTAGAGCTAATAAATACTGGCTTAATATAATTTAATAAATGTTTCTAAAAAAGCATTTGTCAAGAAATCATGACATTAGTTTTAATCTAGGTTATAGCTGTAAATTTTGCCTGCTGATAGAAAAATTGACTTGCTCCATAAAACCCCACTCCATAACGAGAGTTTCTAAGCCTTAATGTGTAAGAATAACCAAAAAAACAGCACCAAACTTCTGTAGGATTTGCCCAAATTTCCGGTAATTATATCGGGATAGTAGTCTTCTGAATTCTGGACAAAAAACTCCCGTTGACTCTTTCAAAGGATAGGATTAATGTTGTGAGTAGTCCTTACAAGGACACTATTTATTTATGCATCAAAAAATCAAGAGGTATTTCCTATGATGATGATGATGACTGAAACCATGACTGCCGAAATGCAAGCTTGTATGGAAGTTTGTATGGACTGTCATAAAATGTGCATGGAAACCATGACTTACTGCATGGCCAAAGGTGGTATGCAGATGGACAAGGGCATGATGAGCATGATGAGCATGATGCGCGATTGCTCTGAAATGTGCATGATGTGCATGAATATGATGATGAGTGGTTCTGAGTTCATGGAACGCACTTGTATGCTCTGCGCGGAAATGTGCGATCGCACTGCAATGGCGTGTGAGATGATGAGCGATGACATGAAAATGATGGAATGTGCTGCTGCTTGCCGCAAATGTGCAGAGTCTTGCAGAAGTATGCAAATGATGACTGCTTAATTTCCCTAACTAGCAGAAGTTTCTCTGCAACCTAATATTCAAGCGCTCAGACTCTTTGGGGTCTGGGCGCTTGAAGTAAGATGATTTTGAATAATTTCCCACGTCCCATATATTTCTGCGTTCATTCCATCAAAATCAAGCGCAGAGGATCTAAACGCACATACCAAGGAAACGGTTGATCTTTCATAGTCACCCATTTTTCTTTGAAGACTTCAGCTTGCAGATGGTAATCTTGAGAATTCTTACCAGCAGAATGTAGTTTAAGAAATAATGTCATTCGGTGGGGCGTTTCACTTGTTCGTACTATCCAGCAAGGAAAAGTATTCTCCTGTAATGAGTCGTTGGTAAAAATGAACTGATGGGCACGAATGCCGACGTGGGATAATTCGCTCGTGACTGGTTCAATGACTTGAAGAGTACAACCCCAATCAATTGCTTCTACCTGTTGTGATGACTGGAAAATAGCACGGGAGAAGTTTTTACATCCAGTAAGTTGAGCGACACTTACGGTAGCAGGATGCTGGAAAATATCGTATTTGCTGCCATGATGAACGGCTCTACCATGCTCCAATACTAATAGATTCGGACAAATCCGATAAGCTTCTTCCATATTATGGGTGACAAATAGAGTCACACCTTGGTAGTCAGCTAGAGTTTCAGTCATTTGCTGCTCTAATTGACTACGCAAATGGGTGTCAAGTGCCGAGAACGGCTCATCTAAAAGCAATGCTTCCGGTTGACTTGCCAATGCTCTTGCTAAGGCTACCCGTTGTTGTTGACCTCCAGAAAGTTGGTGCGGATAGCGATCACCTAATCCTTGTAACTGCATCGCTATTAGTTGCTCCTCTACCTGTACCCGAATACTCCCAGCAGATAGTTTTTTGGGCAAGCCGAAAGCAATATTTTGCGCCACACTCATGTGCGGAAATAGCGCGTAATTCTGCACTAAAAAACCGATGCGGCGATCGCGGCTGGGTAGATTAATTCCTTGTTCTGAGTCAAACAAGACTCTGCCATTTAAAACTATGCGTCCACTAGAGGGCGTTTCTATCCCCGCAAGGCAGCGCAAAATCATGCTCTTACCTGCTCCAGAACCTCCTAACAATCCCAAAGGTTGCTCATCAGAAGTAAAAGCAACTTTTAAATCAAAGCTAGTCAGGATTTTTTCAATGTTGACTAACAACCCACCAGATTCAAAGTTAGAGTCTGAGGTGTAGAGAATTTCTCCCCCTGCTCCCTGCCCCCTGCCCCCTGCTCCCTGCTCCCTGCTCTTTTCCCTCAATTCTTGCCAGAAGTTAACTGCAATTATTCCAGATAGAGAAATCACCATAATTGCGATCGCCCAAAACCACGCCTCATTAATTGCTCCCGCTTCCACAGCAAAATAAATTGCCATTGGGATTGTCTGCGTTTGTCCTGGAATATTACCAGCTAGCATTAAGGTTGCACCGAATTCTCCCAAAGCACGGGCAAAAGCAAGCATGGTGGCGGCGACAATACCGGGTAGTGCTAGGGGTAAACTGATGCGCCAAAAGATTGTAGTTTCTTTTGCACCAAGGGTTCTAGCTACTCGCAGCAAGTTACCATCTATTTGTTCAAAGGCTCCCAGTGCAGTTTTATACATTAAAGGGAAAGAAACTACTGTGGCTGCGATCGCAGCACCATACCAAGTAAAGACGATGGTGAAGTCAAAAGACTCCATAAGTTTCCCTACAGGGCCATTTTTGCCAAAAAATAGCAGCAACAAGAAGCCGACAACTGTAGGCGGTAAAATCAGTGGCGCAATAAAGATACCTTCAATCAATGATTTACCTTTGCCACGATATCCCAGCATCCAGTAGGCAGCAGCAATACCCAAGAAAAAAGTGATAAATGTAGCCAGTAATGAAGTTTTGAGTGATATCCAAAGAGGCGATAAATCCAATGGCATAGTTGCGTAGGGAAGAATTAGCTCAACTAATTCCTAATTTACCAACTTTAATCTTAAAAAGTTGGTAAAACTTAGTAAATTAGATTACGAACAATGAAGAAAATCTGAAAAACAGAATACTCATATTGGAAAAAGAATATGTTAAGACTCACGCAACTGGCAGATGTATTTTTTGTTATGGGATAGCAAAGGCAAAGACTCCGCCCTGAAAAACCTCTACGAAAAAGATATGACATTTGCGCAAGTCTTAAGAAAAATAGCAAAAGAGATTATTTATGGCTGCTATCTACGGTACTTCTGGCAATGACAATCTAAACGGTACTGAATCCGCTGATATTTCGATTTTTGGCTATGGAGGCAACGATCAGATTAATGGCAAAGGCGGAGATGACATAATCGATGCTGGAGAGGGAGATGACTTGGTTCTTGGCGGTAATGGTAACGACACCATTCTGGGCCGTTTTGGTAAAGATACTCTTTACGGAGAGAACGGCAATGATGTTATTTTTGGTGAAGCAGGCGATGACTTTATATGGGGTGGAGCAGGCACTGATCTTTTACTTGGCGGAACAGGTAATGATACTTACCTGATTTCTGCACAAACAGGCGATACGGCTGACACGATTACTGAATATATTAACGAAGGTACTGATACCGTTCTATCCTATTCTAGCTACACTCTAGGGGCAAACCTGGAGAATTTAACATTGTTGTATGCAAATACTGCTTACTATGGCATTGGCAACAACCTCAACAATGAGATTACAGGAAACGAATACTCAAATTTCCTGAGTGGTTTGGGAGGAAACGATTACCTTCAAGGTAAAGGTGGGAACGATTATATTTACGGTGGTGATGGCATCGATAACCTGATCGGTGGAACTGGTAATGACTCACTTTATGGTGGAACAGGTGGTGATGTACTCTTCGGCGACGAAATCACCAATGGTAGCGGTACTCCCGCAGGTAATGACTACTTGAGTGGTGAAGATGGTAACGATCTGCTCTACGGAGGAGGTGGCAATGACACACTCATTGGTGGTGCAGGCAATGATTTCTTCAGTGGCTATGGCGGTAGTAGCGGCGAAATAGATAGGTATACTGGCGGTACTGGGGCGGATACATTCAGCCTTGGTTTTAATGGATCTTTTAGCACCAACATTGATTATTTGGGCAGTGGATATGCCTTAATCACAGACTTCCAGCGATCGGAAGGTGACAAGATCAGGATTGGTAGTAGTATCAATAGCTACAGTCTTACAACAACCAACTTCAGCGGTGCGGCAGCTTTAGATACCCTCATTTACAGAAATGGCGATTTAATTGCTGTTGTGCAAGATACTACAAACGTATCTACCGCTTTAGACTTTATTGCCTAAGTGAATCTGACTTTTCACGTCATGTACGCCAAATCTAACCCCCTAGCGCCCTTCCCTCGTAGGGAAAGGAGAAAATTCAAAGCTTCTCCACTACAAGAAGAGAGGTTTGGAGGAGGCTTTCTAGATGGTGTGAAAAGTCAGATCCCCAACTTCTGGTAATAAGTCGGGGATCTTAGCGATCGCTAATTTTCACAAAGTCAGATAAGATTCCATTAGGGCTACTGACTACAAACTTTCACCCAATAGAAGAGTTTCTGAATTAGTCCAGTTTCGTACTGTAAGCACTAAAACCATAAGCCAAAGTTTCTTTTAAAGCATCTGATGGTTTAAGACTTCTGTTAATAGCATTAGCAAAAGGTACTGGAATTCCCTTAATAGTTTCCGGTAATATTGCATATTCTGCCGTTGGTTCCACAATGTATTCTGGGCACTTAGTTTGTATGCCAGCAGTCATTAACATTTCATTTATTTCAGCACCAGAATATTGCTTGAGATAAACGGGATTTCTCACAAATGGGTTTAGCCTTCTGATAAAATTGTGGATAATATGAGAAGGACAAGACTTATTGTGAAAAGAATGATTAAAAACAAAAATTCCACCAGGTTTTAGTACACGAGATATATCAGCTAACAAGCTTCTTAATTGTGCATCTGGTATGTGCATAAAAACGCAGTTAGAAATTACCAAATCTATAGAATTATCTTCTAAAGGCAATATTTCAGCAGAAGTACAAATCAAGTTAAATTCAGCTTCTGGGAAAAAATTATATTCTTGTTTAACCTTAATTAACCGCCGCAACAAAGGTTCAGAAATATCAATACCATAATATTTTTCGCATTTTAGATTTTTCGCTTTCGAGAGATGTAAAGGTGCGCGGCCATAACCAGAGCCAATCTCTAGAATAGAGCCAACAGATTTATTCAATGGAAATTTGTTCCAAGTACCTCCAGGTGTACCAGTTAGTAAAGTGTAATCTTGTTTGATGGGAGACGTATCTGCAAGTTTTTCAATTTTTTGGGAACCATAATATGTTTTACCAATTGCGTCCCATGTTTTTTTATGTTGAGTATTATTCAATTGTTCATAGTCACTAGGAAAATAAATACCATCTCGTAATTCAAAGTCATTTAAACTGAATTTTGTATTTGCTAATTGAGTCATTAGGATTATTCCTCATAAATAGTCAAGTCTGTTTTCTGTTATACTCTTAACTCAGCATTAACCGCAAGGCGTTTTTACTGAACTGCATCCCAAAGAAAACCCCTATAGTAACAACCTGTCATCCGATCAGAACACAAGTTCGTATACATTAGTTGATGGACAGCAACAATCGGAGGCTGGGATGGTAGAAGGATCACAAAAAAAACGGGTGGTAGTTGTAGGTGCTGGTTGGGCTGGTTTAGGAGCAACCTACCATTTGGCAAAACAAGGCTATGATGTGACCCTTCTAGAAGCAGGTCCCTATCCAGGTGGATTGGTGGCAGGTTGGCAAACAGCCGCCGGAAAATCTGTTGAAGCTGGTATTCATGGCTTTTGGTATCCTTACAAAAATATTTTTTCTTTAATTAATCAATTAGAAATTAATCCTTTTACTACTTGGACTCGTTCTTCGCAATATTCACCAGCAGGCTTGGAAGTTGAATCACCGATTTTTCAGGACTTACCGCGACTCCCATCCCCACTAGGAACTTTTCTATATACTCAGTTTAAACGATTGCCACTAATTGACCGTCTGAGCGCCCTGCCTTTACTTTATGCTGTTGTTGATTTTGACAATTCTGATGATGCTTGGCGGCGCTATGACTTTGTAACTGCTAGGGAATTGTTCAAAAACTTTAATGTTTCTGCACGACTTTACCGCGAGGCTTTTGAACCAATGTTATTAGTGGGCTTGTTTGCCCCTGGTGAACAATGTTCGGCCGCAGCAACTTTAGGGATGCTTTACTTTTTTATTCTGGCTCATCAACCTGATTTTGATGTAGTTTGGTGTCGGGGAACTGTTGGAGAAAAGATATTTCGTCCTTGGGTGGAACAGATTGAAAAAGCTGGTGCGCGAGTGCTACCCAAGCGCCGAGTTACAGACTTAATTGTTGATAGTAATTATCGGGCGAAAGGTGTGGTTTGCGGTGATGAAGTAATTGAGGCAGATGCCGTGATTTTTGCAGTTGGGATCACAGGGATGAAGAAAATTGTCTCAACTAGCCCTAGTTTACAAAGTCATGAAGAGTTCCGTAATTTGAGCAATTTAGGAGGGATTGATGTTTTAGCAACGCGGCTATGGTTTGACCGCAAAATTGATATTCCCCGTCCTTCTAATGCTTGTTTTGGATTCGACGCAAGTACAGGTTGGACGTTTTTTGATTTGAATGCCTTACATGATGAATATCGAGATGAGCCAACGGTGATTGAAGCTGATTTTTATCACGCGAATCAGTTTCTCAGTTTGAGTGATGCGGAGATTTTAGCAATAGTTCAGGGTTATTTAGCAACTTGTGTACCTGCCTTTCGGGAGGCAAAGATCGTTGATAGCAGTGTAATTCGGCTATCTCAGGCGGTGACTCACTTTGCACCTGGTAGCTATCGTTATATGTTGTCCGCGAAGACAAGTTTTGAGAATGTGTTTATGAGTGGGGATTGGATTGTGAACCGTCATGGTTCCTGGTCACAAGAAAAGGCTTATGTTACTGGTTTGGAGGCGGCGAATTTGGTGGTCTCTTATTTAGGAGAAGGTCAGCCAGCCGAGATTTTAGCTGTAGAAGAGGATGAAGCACATATCCAAGTGGCGCGATCGCTCAACCAAACTCTACGTGACTTGGGCAAATCTATCCTACCTGACTTTTGGTTGCCTTAATCCGTAGGGGCACGAAAAGGTAATCATTAATTGTAATCGTAAATTCGGTAAGCTAAAGAAAGCTATGCTATACCATTCTTCTAATGTAAATCAAATCACATAAGCTTATGGAGCCAGACTCTTTACAAACCGAGGTGATTCTGACGCATCCGCGTGAGTCACTCGGTAAAGTGCAACTTGATTGGACACCCCAACCCGGAAATTATCTTGATTTTGAAGGTAAAACTTATGCGGTTTTAGAACGCCGCCATAAATACCAACTCAAAGCTGGGCGCTACCGTTTACATAATATTGCTATTTACGTGCAGTCGGCTAAACGACCATCTGAAAAAAGTTTGGTAGGTGGACGTTGGGTAGTTGGCGATGCCACCTGCTCCTACAATGCTCATTCAGAACTCATTCGCTGTGCAGTCAACCCAGATGGCCCTTGCGAATCTTGCCGCTTTTATGAAAAGTTAGAAGTTAAGAGCTAGGAGAGACACGATTAATCGCGTCTGTACAGGAGTTAAGAGTTATTGTCCCTCAACGACCCGCACCAAAAACTTCTCCCACAGTTAAGCGGGTACCATTAACAAAATCCCATCCCGACTGGGGACGTTTCCCAGCTAGCTGAACCTCTCGCAACAGCAATAAACCTTCCCCAGTTTGGACGATCGCTCCAATGCCTTTGGTAATGTTCACTACAACTCCCGGTTTGTCTGATACATTTGACAAATCAGGCAATTTAGGAATTAATTCTTGTAGTTCTGGTGGGATGCGATCGCCTACAGAACCAAGGGGAGCCGAAGCGGTGATTTTCAACAAGTTGTTACGAAAAGTAGCCGTGCAGTTGGGATAAAAGCCTCTAATTTGATTGTGTAATTGGATCGCGCTTTTTGACCAATCCAAACCATAATCTTCTTTTTGAATCAGAGGTGCATAAGTAGCTGACAAATTATCTTGGGGTATTGGTTGAATTTCCTGGCGTTCCAACTTCAACAGAGTTTCCACTAACAAATCCCCACCGATCGCAGCTAGTCTTTCGGCTAAATCTTGAGTATTATCCAGTAATCCAATGGGTGTAGTGGCTATTTCTAGCATTGGCCCGGTATCCATCCCCACATCCATTAACATGGTTGTGATCCCCGTTTCCTTCTCACCGTTATACAAACACCACTGGATCGGCGCTGCACCCCGATATTTAGGTAAAATCGAGCCATGCACATTAATACAGCCTAACTTTGGCATCCTTAAGATTTTTGACGATAAAATCTGCCCATAAGCGACAACAACAAACACATCTGCGTCTAATTCTTTGAGCTTGGTTAAAGTGTTAGTATCTTTTTTTACTTTCTCTGGTTGCCATACTGGTAAGCTGTGGGCAGTGGCGATCGCCTTGACGGGTGTTGGAGTAAGTTTATTTCCCCGTTCACGGCGTTTATCTGGTTGAGTGACAACTGCCAACACGTCAAATTTTGAATGATTCAATAACTTTTCCAACGTGGGTACAGCAAACTGTGGTGTACCAAAAAATACAATTTTCATTAATAATTATTTGTTAATCGTAAGTCATTAGTTAATGGTAAATAATATCGGCTGTTTGGTGGTACAATATTTTCGTATCGAGTGAAACCAAAAGGCTGTTTGATTAACTTACATAGTTAACTTGACAAGTGTAACAGCTAGTATAAGCTGCATTGCCTTTAGGAAACCCTCATCGTTTAGTGGTGTCTCGTCACGAGCCGCTAGAGCATCTACCAAGTTAGTTTTGTTGTGTTCCCGGACGTTTACCCCGAATTGGCATTAAATACAGTTGGGTTTGTAAAAAACTATTGTGTCTTCTAGCTATTTTGTAGTTGAGATTGCAATTTATAAATTTGGGTTGCTGACAGCAGTATTTTCTGAGTATGATTTATTATGCGTCTGCTTCCACCGCTTTTCACGTAACACCTCACGTTTACCATTATGAGGGTTTGCGCTGTTATATCTAGTGTGTAACCTGACTTGTTGATTGTGTACTAGCTACAACTAGTACGATCCCCAATAGCTTAAGTTATCTCATTTTTTTTTGCCAGCGTTATCGCCTCAACTATAACTTGAATACGCCTTGACTAATATCTCTTTTGGTATTGTCGGGTATATCAACAGCAGGATTATAGATCGTGTAGTAATTACTGAGTTCTCAGCGTATTTACTATACTCGCATACTTTTGCCAAAAAACATTCAGTACCTGAGTAATAAAAGGTGTAGACAATGATACTTAATTTTTGTAAAACTCAGCAAACTTTGAAGGAAATATCTCGTCAAAGTTTTTAGTTTCTTGTTATACATATAATTACTGCCTGCCCCATTGCTGCATAGGTATTGCTTCTCACATAGCAACCGCCCCTCTAGAGAGTCTACAAATGCTTAAACCCCTTTTGCTGTCAGGATGGTTCCGCGCGCAACCATTTCTCAATTACGTTGTCGTTGTGATACTGATCGCACCCTTGCTAGGGGCATCGGCTCACTCGTTCCCTGTAAAATCCGAAGTAGCTAAACTAACTTCGAAGACTGGAGATTCTGACTCTGTATCAAAGGAAATAGCTGTAGTTGGGGAACCTGAGATAGCTGAAATATCAAAAACAGATCAAATCTATTCTTTAACAGAAAAATTTGACTCTGTACCCACACAAAATCCTGCTGTCCAGGAACCGCAAGTATTACCATCAGATAAAATTGAGTCTTTTGCTCAAGCAGATAGTTATGGGTTAAACAACGATTTAACTGTTCCTGATACTTTGGCAGCAGTTGAACTTGCACCATTAACAGATGTTCCTATTAGTCAACTTAATCTAGTACAAAAACTCAAAGCTGCTAATATCAAGTCTTTGAAAGGACAAGAAAAATCTCTCTCTAGAGAAAAGTCTTTTACTAAATCATTGACAGCAACTCAAGTAGCGCCAATTCTTAGAGAGTCACAACCAACTACAGCAACAGAAATACCTGTTTCTGAACCACGTAATGAGTCTCAAGCTGAACAAATAGATCCCATAGGTAGTCCTCATCCTATTCCTTGGAAGTGGATTACAGCGACTCAAGAAGCAATTGGCTCCAACGGTGGTTCTGGAATTCGTCACTACCGTAGCGTACCCGTGGTTTCTCCAGATGGTAAATATGCTGTTTATAGTCGCGTGCAACTAGAAGTAAAACCCGAAATGTACAACAGCCGTGTTACTAGCGTTCTGTTTGTCCAAGATATGCACACGAAGAAGTTGTGGGTAATGGCTTCAACTACTCCAGTTAGCGATCCTTTATTAAAAGTAAAAGCTCTAAAGGGTTCTTCGTCAGAAGAGGTTAATCCAAACGGTCAAATTGGGGTATTAGTTCCGGTTAGCTGGTCGGAAAAAGGCGATCGCTTTTTAGCACGCAAGTTTGAAGGGATATTTAACACAGGCGATTCTACTGATAGTGCAGTGATTTGGGATCGGCAAAAAAATCACGCTAATATAGTTGCTCCTGCTAATGAGCAAGATGAGCATGAGAAAATCGCCGTCTTGTTAGGTTGGAGTAAAAAGCAACCAGATCATGTACTATTCCGTGCAGGTGAATTGGGTGATGAAAACTGGCCACTAATGCAAGTTGCTAATGATGGCAAGACTGTACCCACAACAGATGAAGATCAGCCGATTACTTTTGGTAAAAAGGTTACAGAGATTTGGGCAGGGCCACAAGTGGCTTACCGATAGTTTATAGAATAATTTATCTACTCCCGTTATCGTCAC
The DNA here is from genome assembly GCF_014698055.1 of Nostoc sp. FACHB-133. Taxonomy (NCBI): domain Bacteria; kingdom Bacillati; phylum Cyanobacteriota; class Cyanophyceae; order Nostocales; family Nostocaceae; genus Nostoc; species Nostoc sp. FACHB-133. The sequence goes on along the minus strand of NZ_JACJSH010000014.1, from coordinate 12,027 downwards.
CGATGGACAACGGGAGATTTTTTTTGGGTACTTTCTATACTCAAAACTCCTATATTGACACCCACAAAATATGTCAATATAGGAGTTTATTTAATCTAAAACTTGGGACAACTCATTACTATTGCAATAAAAATATTTAAGACTAAAACTATTAAAACTTATTTATCACCCCTTTCCCATTCAGGTATGGCCCCTTTTACCCGGCGGATGGGCAAATTAGCAATTAAAGCTGTTGTTCGTTGGTTGCTTTCTAAGGAGAACTCCAAGCCCTCTGTCTCAATTTCGACATAGCGACAGACTACATCTAGGATTTCTTTCCGCATTTTTTCCAACGTTTGAGGATCTAAATCAGCGCGATCGTGAGCAATCACCAATTGCAGGCGACGTTTAACTTGAGTTCGACTGCTATCAGGGCCGCGAGAAAAAAGTTTTTCTAGAAGTTCAATCATTACGAATAGGTCTGGCGCGGAGACTAGAAAAGTAAGTTAAACAATCTTTGTCCACAACAACCTTCGTAGACGGGCGAAGATGCTGTCTTGGGATGAGTCGATCTCCAGAAATTCGACACTTTCTCCTTCTAATCTACGAGCAATGTTCTCAAAGGCTGTGGCGGCTAAAGAGGGATTTTCCGCTAACACTAAGGGTTCGCCGCGATTGGTAGATACAATAACACGCTCGTCGTCAGGGATTACCCCGATCAGGGGAATGGCGAGAAGTTCCTGAACATCTTGCACTGACATCATATCATTTGCCTGCACCATTGCGGGTCTGATGCGGTTAATTATTAAATGAACACGCTTGATACCTTGTGCTTCAAGTAACCCCACTACCCGGTCGGCATCACGAACTGAGGAAATTTCTGGCGTGCTGACAACTAGCGCTTCTTTGGCCGGGCCGATCGCATTTTTAAACCCATTTTCAATGCCGGCGGGGCTATCAATGATCACGTACTGATATTTTTGCGCTAGGGCATTGACCAGTAACTTCATCTGTTCCGGTGTGACTGCATCTTTGGAGCGATTTTGGGCTGCCGGTAGGAGTACAAGATTGGGTTGGCGTTTATCTTTCACCAAGGCTTGTTCTAAGCGACACTCTCTGGCCAAGACTTCCACCGCAGTATAGACAATGCGGTTCTCCAGCCCTAGCAGCAAATCCAAATTTCTCAGACCAAAATCCGCATCAACCAAGGCAACTTGACGACCCATTTTGGCTAAAGCCATGCCCAGATTTGCTGAAACTGTGGTTTTACCCACTCCTCCTTTACCGGAGGTAATCACTATAATGCGAGTCATGATAGAAATGCGGTCAATGAGGGTTCAGGAAATATAAAACCGTAAATTGCAGTATAAAGTATGAAGTATCGTATCAAGTATGAAGAAATATCTGGTCTCCCTGATTAGGGCGAGGATGAATATTTTTTTATTGCGATGTCTTATGACAAGCCGATCCGCGTCTTTGCTCAGTCGTGTTAAATACACTTTGCTAGGGGAAAGGCATTAGAGTAGTGTATTCCATCTACATGAAAACCGCTATGTTTCATCCTTCATATTCTTCATCTTTTCAGTAAATATTCAGGGCTACTGATTGCTTTTAGTAAATTGGTTTCTAGAAAAATCACTAGCCCTAGCGATGCGAATCCCTTGGGGCATAATATGTGCCACTTCTGGAGAAAATTGCGTCGGTAATTTTTCTGGTGCCCTAGCTACAGCATCTGCGATCCGCAATTGGGTAGGTTCCATTTGCAAAGCCATTATCAGACACTCACGATTGCCTCCGGCCCCAGCATGAGCAATTCCACGTAGACGACCCCAGATGATAATATCTCCATCTGCAATTACAATACCACCTGGGTTTACATCTCCCAAGATAATTACTGTACCAGGATGACGAATTTCTACTCCAGAGCGGACTGTTGTTTCTAGATAGAGGGCATCTGCCTGGGGTGTAGCTGTAGATTCTGACCCTGTATTCAGGGAAGTTACAGGCTGCAATTGTTCTACAGAATACCCAGATGTGACGGCTGCGATCGCAGTTTGTCGGCGACTCGTTGAGACAGACATTAGTCGCAGTTGGACTTCACTTAAAGCCTCGGCGAGTTCTTGGAGTTGCCTGGCATCTACTAAGCGGTCTTGTGCCATTAGATGTACAGGTGTATTAGATACACGGAAGCGATCGCCTGCATTCAAACGTTGCCTGATTTGTTGCCAAATATCAGACCAACTGAGTTCTGAGGCAGATACTTGAGATTCCGGGGGCAAAATTAATAACAGTCGTCCCTCCTTACTTCTTAACTGGACTTGAGTATTATCATTTACGCGATACCCTGATATTGCTGACTCATTGGGATTTGAATCAGTCAAGATAAAATCTGATGCGACATCAGTCTTAGATTCTACATCTGGGTTAGCAGGATTTGGCTCTACATCTGAGTTAGGAGAATTAGACTCTAAGTCTGGGTTAGCAGGATTAGACTCTAGATCCCCAACGATAGTATTTGATTTTAAATAAAGGAGGACGGATCTTAACTCCGCATCAGGGGGGATAGGATCTGACTCTACATCAGAAACAGTAGGATTTACCTCTACCTCCGAAAGGATAGAGTTTAATTCTGCATTAGGAAGTGCAGAATTTGACTTTAGATTGGGAATTGCAGAATCAGAAGTCATGCAGTACTAGCCAAAAGACAAGGGACACTCCGAATCATTACCAATATTAGATCAGTTGGAAAATCTAACAACATGATCAGACCAGAAAGTGCGGAGCATAGATTACTCCCTTTCCGCCATAAGATTACTTGTATCTTCACTTTGCGTTCATTGCGATACCCTGTGGGTACTCCCTTAGCCGCATCTACGTCAAAAATTATCTTTTAGCAGAAAGGGAGTAGTTTGGAATCATCTTCACGCAACACTCAAGATTGTTTAGTCAACCTCTGATAAACTGTCCCCAAGGCATCAGCATCACCAACGTTACCTGGAAACAGCACCACAGGCAAATTAGGAAACTGGGGATGATCGGATGGGGTTAACACCATTGAACAACCAGCTAAAATTTGACCGAGTAAGCGGGCTGAAGTTAAGGTTAGCCCAGTACTCAAGACATCGTTTGAGGTAATTCCACCCTTGCTGATTAAGAATCCTATATCGGATGGTAAACCCCGCACAATATCCATCAATAAACTTGAAACTTTTGTCCCAAACTCCAATCGGGTGTTGACATCTTTAAAACTCAGTTCCTGACGGCTAGTATAAACTACTGGTGTTTTACCCACTTCGTGTGCCGCCTGTGTACTTTCTTTGATTTCAGTTAGCAGAACCGCAGATTGATTTGCATCATCAAGTAATCGCGCCACATTTACTTCAATTCCCACTGTTCCCTCTATTTGCAATAGCGCCTCTAACTGCTGAGTGGTCTTTTTCACATGAGAACCAACAATTACTGCACCTGGTTTGCCTTGGCGCACGTATTGCGCCATGTTTTCGGCAGCAATGGGTTGGGGTGGTAAAGCGGCTAAAGCCGTTAAAATACTTGCACCACTACGAAACAGAAAGCGTTTCCCTTGACTTGCTGCTGCTAATATATCTACTGCAAAGCGGTTGAGATCATCTTGAGTTTCACCATCGACGACAGCGCACTGATTACCACTAAGTTGTAACAAGCGTTCCAAACTACCAGCGCGAATATCAGCTAAGAGAAACCTTTCTACAGCTTCAGCACTAATTCGTCCTTGAGTCTTTTCTTCAACATACTTGGGTAAGTAACTGTGATGGTAGCTAAAGACTGAATCACGGGCAAATTCGGTTTCATGCACTGGAGTGGGGACACCAGCAATCATCAAGTAATGCACGCTGTCGCGGGTGATACGCCCACCTTCAAAAAAAGCTGGGACAAGAAAATGAGCGTCAAAAGGGCCGAGTTCTTGTGCGATCGCATCAGTTTCGATGGGATAATGCCCCCGCAAAGTAGAATCAGAACGGCTGACAATCAAAAAATCGTCAATTCCTTCAGCATTCAAAGCGATTTTCAGATTTTGGCAAACTTCTTTGGTGACAGATGTAGCTGACTCTGGCGTTAGCGATCTAGTGTTAGTCAGTACAAAGAAAATCGGCGAATCGTCCTGTAACCCACTGCGTAAAGTGTCCACATCCCAGTGCATTAGCAGCAAGCAGCTGTGGACTGTTTGAGAACCCGTAGGGTCATCATCCAGGACAATTATTTTGGGTTTGTTGCTCATTTAAGTAATCTTTACTGAGAGGATGTTTTAAAAGTATTAGGCGACTAGAAGTCGCTACTACACAAGCATTGTCCACCTCCGTAGACTAATGCAAAATCAATAGTTTTATAACCTGCGGAGGCAGGTTTTGTCTGTGTAGCCGCGACTTCTAGTCGCCCAAGGTTGACAAACATCCACTTAGCCTTTGTGCAATTTTCTGATTTCTGCTTGCACATCGATCGCAATTTGCAATGATTGATTTAGCAGTTGAGCATATTCGCCTGCTTGACTACTAACTTGTAAAGCTTGCAAACTGGATAAATTATTTACAAATAACTCTTGGTTATTAGCAAGCAATTTTTTATTATCCCGCAAAATTCGTTCTGTTTTCAGAGCGCGGACTAAATCTTCTCTAATCAGTTGCAGGGCGGCGGTGACTTTATCTCGGTCATGGATACTGCTTTCTACGTTTCCTGATGCTGCCAATTGGTCATTAATATCTATAGCGTGAATCAGGTCATGATATTTATCAACTTCATCTAAAAGTATTGTCAGTCCTTCGGGACAGGTTAATTGTCGCCACAGCCATCGCCCTACTAATATCGGCATTGGCACTAAAATGAGTAAAAGAATTCCGAGTCTAATTGAAGAACCAATTGTTGGCAGAATAATAAACGCATAAACAAAGCCCACAATTATTGGGGTTAGCGCCAGCGTTACCAGCATTTCATTGATAAAAAATCCTAATCGCTTTTTGCCATCTCGCAGAACAGAAGGTCTAAAAACGTCTTCTGGATCGAATCCAGTCAAACGTCTCAGTTCTCCTTTGCTAATTTCCAAGCCTATTAAATCCGGCTGCACGGCTGCATACTCCTATGGAAACCCAAGTTGCGTATTCATTTTAATCGGGTTTACCGTGATGATTGTGGTTATATTCGGGAAACCAGTTTTCATCTAAGATTTGTTCTAAAGAGCCAATGGGTATAGAAGGAAATATGTCAATGGCAAGTTGAGAGCGATCGCTTGCTTCTGTTCTTGCGTCTTGATAACATTCATCAAATATTTCTAAAATATAAGGTTTTAAGCTAGGACTATCTTTAAGAGATTTTTTAATTTCTCTGCGAAAAGTCCTGATTTCCCCTTTCCAATGTCCTTGATTGCGTTCTCTTTCTTCATCCCAACACTTGAGTTTTAGTAGATGTTCAAGAAGCTTAATTAATAAACTTTCAATTGTTCGCTTCTCCCTTCTACCCATAGTTTCTAATTCTTCTAACAAATTATCTAAATCAACAGCAGAAAACTGTCCAGCGCGAAGTTGGTTTATAGTTGTCCTCAGCCAGAGGTAATAATCTTCGTCATATAAAGTTTGAGTTGGTGATTGGATTATTGGTTTTACCATAAACTAGCCGAACTCCTACTATTTTTTTAATTTAGCTAAATCGACTTAGGGTAAACGCCAACTCAGTGTGACTTGCACTTGTCCATCAGGCAAAGCTGACATTTCCCATGCACCATCTGGAAGTTCAGAGGCGATCGCACTCATCATCTTACTGCCATAGCCACCTTTGGGACGTTCACAAGCGGCATGGTTGAGGGTTGAGGCATTGTTGGCGATCTCTCTTTTTGAATAAACCAAAGACTCAGAGCGATCGCTCTATTTTATTTACAAGTGAGCAATAATTGAATCACGAGTCATTTCAATATAGGAATGACTATCAAATAATTCCACCAAGGATTGCAAGTTAGCTGTGAATAATGCTTCTAACTCTAAGTTATTAATATTACCTGCAGTGACAAGTAGTAATTTGTAAGGCTCTTGAATTGTCAAAAAAGAATTTAAAAAATCACAATCCTTAGTAATTACTATACGATTATCCCGTATTGAAACGGCATTTATTTCTGTATCTGAGGTAGCATTTTTGTTAGGTAAATCTTTTGTATGGATTGTATCATAACCCGCAGATTCTAAGAATCGAGCCAGTCGAACAGGCAATTGAGCATCGACCAGAAATTTCATGAAGCAACTTTGTATATACTTTTAACTTGGCTCAAGCGAACAGCAAATTGGAGAGATGCGAGAATATCTTCCCGTTCTAAATCGTCATAATCTGCTAAAATTTCATCAATTGTCATGCCAGAGCTAAGTAATTCGAGTATCAATTCAACAGGATAACGAAGTCCCCTAATACAAGGCTTGCCGTGGCAAATGTCAGGATTATAGGTAATGCGTTGTAAAAGGTTGCTGCTCATATTGATTATTTTTTGTTAAGCATACATTTATATACTCTAGTTTATATCTCCAACTTCATAAAAGTTCTCCGGGATATAGGGAAAGTGATATCTATGGGGGTAAACTAGGCACTTTTCTATATATGGGTTTTCGTTTAAATCGTTAAAAATATGAAAGCCAAGCCACAGATATTTCTCGTTGTAGAAGATCACCCGGAGGTAGCCCAAAATAACTGTGATTTTCTCATAAAATTTCGACCCCTCTGCTATTTGTGCGATCGCCAACACTCCCCAAGAAGTACTACAACATCTCCAAATAGAGACACCAGATTTAATTGTTCTCGATTTACAAGAGCTGTTCAAAATTATATCCAACACCTCAAAGTAAAATTGGGTATCGGTGAAGTTGAGCGAAAAGATATCAATTCTCGCATCGCCCTTTGTATGAAAGCAATTCAGAGAAAATTATTATCATTTTGATTTAGGTTGTGGTGCTTTCTTCATTCATCAGATTGAAGGTTACTAAATCTCCTTTTTTGTGAAATTCATTTTAGTTGATGTAATTGTAGGGGCACAATATAATGTTGCACCCCTACAAATCTGGTCTATTCAATTTAAAATGTTGTATCTTCCTAAATATTAAGGATAAAGACCTCTGTCAGTCAGGGCCTGGGAAACTCTACCCACCCCTAAAGTGTAAGCTGCTAATCTTAAAGAAATTTGCCGCTTATTAGACTGCTGAATCACCTTGCGGTAGGCTTGCACCATCAAATGCTCCATTTCGCGGTTAACTCGCTCCTCATCCCAAAATACGTAAGAAAGACCCTGTACCCACTCCAAATAACTCACTACCACACCGCCGGCATTCGCTAAGATGTCTGGTAGTACTATCACACCCCGTTCCTCTAGAGACAAGCTAGCCTCAAGAGTAAGTGGCCCATTAGCTGCTTCTGCAACAATTTGCGCTTGCACCTGATTCACATTTTCTTCAGTGATCTGGTTTTCTAAGGCTGCTGGTATTAAGACATCGCAAGGTAAAGCTAATAAATCTGCATTACTAATTGCTACAGATTGCGGGAAACCTACAATACTCTTGCGATTTTCAGCAGCGTAGATTTTCAACGCGGGAATATCAAGACCAACTTCGGAAAATATTCCCCCAGCACCTGTTGAAACAGCGATAATTTTCGCGCCTGCTTCATATAGTAATTCAGCAGCAGCACCACCTACATTACCAAAACCCTGAATAGCTACTCGCACTCCTACTAAGGATTTACCTTGATCTGCCAGCGCCTCACGCACAGTAATCATCACGCCACGTCCGGTTGCCATTTCGCGTCCCAATGAACCACCAATGGAAAGCGGTTTCCCAGTCACAACCCCTGGTACAGCATTACCGACATTCACAGAGTAAGTGTCCATCATCCAAGCCATCTCACGGGCTGAAGTCCCCATATCTGGCGCAGGAATATCTACAGAAGGCCCAATATCTTTAATTAACTCGCTGATATAACGGCGGCTGATTCGCTCTAATTCGCCAACACTGTAGCGTTTTGGATCTATGGCAATGCCACCCTTACCACCACCATAAGGAATACCTAACAATGCACATTTCCAGGTCATCAGCATTGCCAAAGCCGATACTTCGCGCAATGTCACAGCCGGATGATAACGAATTCCGCCTTTGTAAGGGCCTAAGACATCGCAGTGCTGTACCCGGTGTCCAGCGAGAACCTGTATTTCCCCGTCATCTAGTTTGACGGGAATGGAAACTGTGACAACCTTACGTGGGTGGCTGAGGATTTCCAGCAAACCTTGATTTAAATTTAATTCTTTAGCTGCCGCTTCTAAGTAACTACAGGCTTGGTCAAATGGGCATATATGCGCTGGAGAAGCAGGTTCTAGCGGTAGTAGTGATTTTGAAATCATAAAATTTTCTCCTAATCACGGTATCTTTACGAACCGGATATCATTCTGTAACTAGCTTATCCTTTTTTTGAGAAAAATAGGAATTTTGTAGTTTTTGTTACAGTTTTATATTTTATATTGTGCTGTAGGTACAAAGTACTATGGGGACTTAGCTAACGCGATCGCTACATTCTGTCCGCCAAAGCCAAAACTTAAACATAAAACCTGCCTAATTTTACTTAGACGTGCTGCTGTAACGATTTCTAAATCAAATTCTGGCTGCTGCAATCCTACACAAGGCGGTAATATTTGATGCTTTAATGCCATGAGAGAAAAAGCTACGCCTAATGCTCCTGATGCTCCTAATGTATGACCTGTGCTTCCTTTGGTCGAACTAACTGCCACTCCTTGGGGAAACAAACGCTGGATTACCATACTCTCCATCTGGTCATTTAGCTGGGTTGCTGTACCATGAGCATGAATGTAATCAATATCGCTTGGTGATAGACAACTACGTTCTAAACATTGTTTGATAGCTGCGATCGCACTTTTCCCTTCAGGTTCCGGTGAATTACTATGATATGCGTCGTTAGTTAAGCCGAAACCGAGAATTTCACCATAGACTTTTGCTTGACGCTGTTTTGCCAACTCTGCGGATTCTAAAACAAACACAGCTGCGCCTTCGCCCAAAACTAACCCTTCCCGCTGCAAATCGAAGGGATAAGCCCCAGTTTTTGCCAAAGCACCCATCTGCTGAAACCCAGCTAAAGTTAGGGGTGTAATTGGTGCTTCCACTGCACCTGCGATCGCCTGTTGGCATTGCCCAGTTTGTATAAGTAAAGTTGCTTGGGCGATAGACCAAATTCCAGTTGCACAAGCTGCCATCGGTGCCAAAACCATACCCGTTGCACCGATTTGTCTTGCAGCTGCGATCGCATTGATATGAGGTAATATCTCTAACCAATTTCCAAAATCAGAAACGGGCAAATTTTCCGCATCTTTATACATTTGCCGCGCCAACATCTCCCAAGATGCTTGATAAGAGCGACTCGATCCAATGACGACAGCACAATCAGGTAAAGGTGCAACTAACCCAGCATTTTGCAAAGCAGAAGTAACAACCATTTGAGTTAACATTGCCAACTCAGATGGTTGTTGAGCAATTAAACCTAGGGGAAGTGGTTTTATTTCTGGAAATGGCTGATGTAACCTAATTCCAGATTTACCTGCTATCAGATTTTTCCAACTATCCTCTAAACTTCCACCCAAGGCGGAAACAAGACCAATACCAGTGACAAGAACTTTCACTAAATTTAGGAGTTAGGAGTTAAAAGTTAGGAGTTATTCTCCCCCTGCTTCCTCTGCCTCCCCTGCTCCCCCTGCTCTCTTCCTACTGCCCTGCTGTTTTCAGATTTTCAGCCCCTTGGGTGACTTTAGCAGAGTCAATGCGATCGCCTTGCTGAATTTTGTTTACTACATCCAAGCCTTGAGTGACATTGCCAAACACGGCGTAGTTACCATCCAAGAAAGCTAGATCGGCCAAAGCAAAGTAAAACTGAGCAGAAGCCGAATCTGGTGCTTGCGATCGCGCCATCGCTACTGCACCTTGTTTATGGGGCAATACGACGGGTTGAGCAGTAGCATCAAATGGTTTGTTGTAAAGCGGAGTATCCGAACCTTTTGGCTTAACTTCTAAAGGTATATAGCGAGCATTTCCCGTTTTTGGGTCAATATAGCTACCGGTTCCCAGCTGATCTGCTGGAACTTTCGGGTCTTTGCTTTGGGGATCGCCCCCTTGAACTACAAACGGTTGGGGTTCGCGTACAACTCGATGGAAAGCTAAACCATCGTAAACACCCTTTTGAACTAAATCTACGAAGTTACCAGCTGTAATGGGGGCATCAGTGCCGTCTACTTCGATAGTAATGGGCGAACCTTTAACTGTTATTACCACAGTAGCCTTGCCTTCAAGACGTGGTAAACCAGTGGTTCCAGGAATACTCTCACTACTAGTTTGAGATACAGATGTTGCTTCAGTAGTCGTCTGGGTAGTCGAGGTAGCTGTCGAGGTTGGAGAAGAGGTATTAGAAGCTACCTGCTGTGTTGAACATCCTCCAAGCATCACAGCACTGATAAGCACAAAAGAAAGCAAAAATTGTGAAATTTTTAACCGCATTGCCAGTTACTGATTTAACCAGAGTATCTTATCGTTTCAAGAGGGAATGGGGAATGGGGAATGGGGAATGGGGAAAAGTTACAGTAAGTCTTTCCCCTCTGCCCCTCCGCACCTCTGCCCCCTGTGCCTCATTCCCTATGCCCGATTAATTAAAGCCCTTCTAACGATACTCCCAAAAAGCGGGCTAACTTCGCACCTTCTGTTTCTAACTCTGTTAAAGATAAGGGTTGTCCAACCCGTGTTAAGGGAATATCTCGCCGCCCCTTAATGCGTAGATAAAGGGCGCGAAGGGGATTAAGACCTTCTTTGACAGCTATTCGCACAGATTGCACATCTTCTATGCGGCTATCAATCTCAATTCGGCGGTTTTTGCCAGGAAAACCCCAACGGAAGATTTTGATTGTGCCAGTTTCCTGATTAAATTCGTTGTAGCCGCCACCCACATCCAATAAAATCACTAGCCATAGGTATGTGGCTAATAGCAAGCCAGCAGCACCATATAACCCCATCACCAATCCTTGGGGGACAAATACTAGTTGAGTTGGATCGGAAACTATGAGTAAATTAACTTTTAAGTAGCTGGATATCCCAGCCAGTAAAAAGCCGCTTGCTCCCAAGGTAACAATAGTTGCCCACCAGTAGTTACTGAACCGACGAGAACCGAGAACATTTTGATGCAGGAGGCGATCGCCTTTGTTAATCGTTGTTGATGTCGTCATTGAACTACAATTGCCTGTGAGATACTCGCTGTGAAATACTCGTACACTGAATGCTACTAGACAGAACTTGACTAAATTGAAGGCTAGTCATTCAACTAAAGAACACTTTAGAGGGTCTGCTGCTTGATTATTTTACCAAACATTGTTGACAAAAACTCAGCTGCGCTCTTGCCTCCTGCCACCCATATAATTTATTTGTGAGGGGGACATTATATGATTTCTTTACTCACTGGCGGATAAAAATTCTTTCTTCCCTTCCCCCTACCTCTTTTTGACCTCTTGGGAATGAGTTACCTACCTACGTCCATCTAGACTAAATTTTCTTACATTTCTGAGAAAAGTTGTGTCAAATTGTAAAATTTCTGATATTCATATTATTTATAAGGTTCGTGTTTCATGCCTGATTTGCTTCTGTGTATCAGGCAAAAACCCTGAGTAGTGTGATAAGTTAAGAATCATTAAGTTACCACAAGCTAGATTACTAGCCGATGGTACGTGTAATGGCATAAAGAAAGAGAAATACTGATTTCACAGGTCAGCAACTTCTCAGAATCTCAGTCGCTTTTAAGCTATTGAGATTGTCAAAAAAAACGTTAATTCCTCATGGCAGCCGGTTACATTGGCTCTCCGTATTGCCTTAGAAACGTTGCAATTTTAGTAAAAAAAGAGGATTTTAGTCCGATGACCATCGCAGTTGGACGTGCGCCCAGTAGAGGGTGGTTTGACGTTCTAGACGACTGGCTCAAGCGCGATCGCTTCGTATTCGTAGGTTGGTCAGGGAT
>NZ_JACJSH010000139.1:0-5294 GCF_014698055.1 Nostoc sp. FACHB-133 | reverse complement strand
TCAGTGACATCGAATCATACCTCAAGCGATCGCTTTTTAGATCCTAAATAACTCTTGATGGAGCCAACTTATTTGTTAAGCAATATTTCGCCAGCAGTATCCCTTTTTTTCTAGAACCACAAAGTTTGCTAGAGAAGTAGTTTCTCAAAAGTTGCCAAGTAAGCTTCAGGATTTCGACAGAATCGTAGTTGTTCAATGCGATTAAGTGGGAGCATCTCAGAATTGTTAGAACATATGAACTAGCAAGTGGAAATCAAAATCAGCGAAAATAAGGGAAGAAATTAATCCCTACCCAATATATGAACTTCTTTAATAATCGCTGTTTTCCCAATCCCAGAAAACCCTGCGACTAACATCAGTTCCGTCTGATGATTAGTAACACGGTCAAATGCTGCTAGCAAAGTTTTGACTTCCTCTCCCCGATCATAGAGTTTTTCAGGGATAATGAACCGATCGCTAACATCCCGTTGCCCAATGGGGAAACTTTCAATTTTGCCCGTTTGCTGGAGTTGATGCAAGCAAGTTTCTAAATCATATTTCAGCCCGAATGCACTCTGATAGCGGTCTTCGGCATTTTTCGCCATCAATTTGCTGACAATTTCTGAGAGTATCGGTGCAATTTATGGATTAATTTCATGTACTAGAGGTGGAAGTTTGGCAATATGGCAATGCACTAACTTCATTGGATCGTTTGATCGGAAGGGTAATTCCCCTGTCAGTAACTCATAAAAAGTTACACCCAGAGAATAGAAATCAGTACGGTAGTCTATGCCACGATTCATCCGTCCGGTTTGTTCCGGTGACAAATAGCCGAGTGTTCCTTCTAACACATTGGGACTTTTCAGGGTTTGGGTTTCTTATGGCAGCAGAGATGCAATGCTAAAGTCAATGAGTTTGATATCACGAGTTTCTGGATTAATCAGAATATTGGCAGGTTTAATATCTTTGTGAATAATCTGATGACGAATGAGAATATCTAATATATTGCACAGGGCGATCGCTAAAAGCAAAAATTCAATGACAGTTGGTACAGTTCCCCATTGCTTTAGGGAAATTCCCCCAAAGTCTTCCATTACCAATGCATAGCCATTCTGGTACGTTTCCAAGCTATAGGTTTGAATAATTCCAGGTAAGTTGAGATTTTTAGCTATGGTGTACTGATTGCGAAACGACAAAAGTTCGATGAAACTAGGGTAAGGATTTTTCAGCAGCTTAATGACCACAGGCTGTTGGTCAGTCTCTCAAACTGCTTGATAAGCCAAGGTTCTAGAACCGTTGTAGAGTTCTTCACTGACTTGATAGCCGGGAATGGTAACTACACTGTTAATCATAATTCTTTTGAATTTTTAAGACCTTAGCATTTAGTATTCCCAGATTCGCCCCCATCAGTGAGAGATTAGGGTAATTGCATTTTTTCAAGAGGGCGCAGCCCAAGGAGACAAATCTAGCTTGGAGCCTAGAGATTTCTTGGCTTTGACTACTCCTAAATTTTGATTCTCTTTGGCAGCGAAATATTTAATCGAGTCATCCACTATCCATTTGTAACAGATAGCGATCGCTATTTGTGCCCGACAAATTATCTCATCCATTCCATTCAATCGGGCGCTCCTTTGCCCCTCTGCGTAATTTCAATTCCATACTGGGTCTGTATTTTATCCGCGTAAGCCGCATCTCGTTCAAGTTACTCTTAGGGACGGACTTCTGCCTTCAGAATTGTTCTCTTTTTACTACGATTTCCAACAAATGAATATTATTAGAAAGAGGAATGTTACATTACCTAAAGAATAGGGAATCCTAGATTTAAGTACCAAGCAAATATATTAGTCAGTTAGATAGGATGAACTTTCAACAGCAAGGCATTCAATCCGGTAACAATTTTTCTGTAAACCAATTGCTAAAAGTTGATGAAGTTAGTGGAAATGGTCAGGAAATTGAACATCAGTTAGCAGAGCCAGATTTAAAACAGTTGCAAGATAAATTTTTATTACTTATAGAACGTAATCCTTTGCCTTTAATTGAGTGGAATACAGCATTTCAAGTAATACAATGGAATCCGGCTGCTGAACAACTATTTGGATACAGCAAAAGTGAAGTCCTGGGTTGTCAAGTACCAGAAATAATTGTGCCCGAGAGTGAGAGAGTGGAGGTCATCAAAATAATGGAGTTATTAATTGAAGAGAAAGTGGGAGGTAATAATCTCAGTAAGAACCTGACAAAAAATGGAACAGTGATTATTTGTGATTGGTGTCACACTCTGATAACTAATGTTGATGGCAAGGTAACTAGTATTGTCTCAACAGTACAGGATATTACAAAAGTAAAGTCTTTTGAAAGCGCTCTGCGCGAAAACGAAAAGACCTATCAGCAAATTCTTGATGCAATTACAGATATGGTACTGGTTAAAGGTGCTAAATCTCGAATTATTTGGGCAAATAAGGCATTTCGTGATTATTACGGGATGAGTGAGTCACAGCTTCAAAATATGATTGATGCACCTTTCAGCGAACCAGATCATACCCTGCAATATATCAAAGATGATGCTTACGTATTTGAAAGTGGACAGACCCTAGAAATTCCCCAAGAGCCAGTAAATCAGTACGATGGCGAAGTACGCCTATTCCATACAATCAAATCTGCGATCCGTAACGAACTAGGTCAAGTGATAATGACTGTTGGCGTATCTCGTGATATTAGTGAGCATAAACAATCTCAGAAAGAACAGGCGAAGTTGTTGGCAATTCTAGAAGCAGCGCCAGACTTTATCAGCACTGCTGACTTAACTGGGCAGGTTCTTTACTTTAATAAAGCAGCTCGCAGAATGTTAGAACTGGGGCAAAAAGAATCCCTTCAGGGGAGAAATTTGTGCCAAAATCATCCGAAATGGGCAAATGAAATTATCCAGAATCAAGGATTACCAGAATCAGTTCGAGTCGGTGATTGGGTCGGGGAAACGGCTCTTTTAAAAGCAGATGGACGAGAAATTCCCATATCCCAACTGATTGTTGCTCACAAATCACCTGATGGAGAAGTTGAATATTTCTCGACAATCGCAAGGGATATCAGCGAACTCAAAGCAGCGGAAGAAACTTTACGGCAAAAAGCGAAAGATTTAGAGCGCACTCTTAAAGAACTGCAAAACACCCAAGCTCATTTGCTCCAAAGCGAAAAAATGTCCTCTATTGGTCAATTGGTTGCGGGAGTGGCTCACGAAATGAATAATCCTTTGGGCTTTATTGCTGCCAGTGTCAAACAAGCTAAACCCACCTTTGATGATATTGTTGAACACTTAAAGCTTTATCAACAAAAGTTCCCCACTCCCGGAGATGAAATTCTCATCCATGCTGAAGAAATTGACTTGGAATATAGCTTAGAAGATTTACCCGAAATGATTGATTCGATGACGATAGCCTGTGATAGGCTGAAAAATATCAGTACCAGCCTCCGCACTTTCAGCCGTGCCGATAGAGATTACAAAAAACCTTTCAATATCCACCAAGGCATTGATAGTACCATTTTAATTCTCAAACATCGTCTGAAAGCAAATGAGCAACGTCCGAAGATTGAAGTTATCACAAACTATGGTAATTTACCTGAAGTAGAATGTTTCCCAGGTCAATTAAATCAGGTATTTATGAACATACTAGCGAATGCTATTGATGCCTTGGATGAATCAAATGCAGACCGTAGTTTTAGGGAGATTAAAGCCAATCCTAATCGGATTATGATTACCACCTCATTGGAAGACAAACAGGTTGAGGTGAGGATTGCTGATAATGGTCAAGGGATGAGTGAATCCATTAAACAAAAAGTATTTGACGACTTGTTTACTACCAAAGGTGTTGGTAAAGGAACAGGATTAGGATTAGCGATCGCTCAATCTATTGTTATAGAAAAACATGGTGGAACTTTGGATGTGAATTCTACCTTGGGTGTTGGAACAGAATTTGTGATTACCTTACCGATAACATCTGCCCTTTGTTAAAGTCTGGTTGACAAATCGAATTCTTAAGAGCCTCAGCCATTGACGAGACTCGTTTAAGCACCAGTTGATATATTTTAATGCTGTGCCTCAAATTTAATGCCAATTTTCATCTGTTTATGTTCTATACAGTTCATAATTATTGCTTATTTACTCACTAGACCTGCCTCTATTTTCAAGGCAGTTCTACTGTTTAGATGTTAATTTTTGAGGTGTGATTTTGGCATATTCTTCTGGTGATAAAATCACTTCTCTAATATCAATTTTCTTAGTTAACAGTTTCATCTCATAGTACATATCAGCGATTTGTTGTTGTTTTGCATGACCAGTTTGATTTGAAGAATTGCATCCTAGTAGTGTAATTGGTAATGTCAACAAGCTAAAAGTAATAAGCAATGACACTTTTTGCTTAAAGCTAAATAGATTAAATAGAAAATATTTGTCTGTATTTTGTTTGGGTAATTTGGTTGATATGAAGGCTGTAAACATAATTTGTTTTTTGTACGTTAAGACTTTTATTTTTTTAATCAGTATTAGAGATTTCTAATTAAAGAAATGTCTCATTGTGTCTAGAGCAAGGGAGCAAGTAGGAAGTATGTAGACGCTGCGGTGAAACAGTTCTTTAGGTGGATTTCCCAAACTCTGGGAACTGTTGTCAGCGTAGCGATGGCAAGTTATCAAGTGTTACCCAAATAGTTTTCCACAGGGTGTCGGGGCTTTCTCCAATTAGAACTTTACAAGCTCTTAGCAGAGGAAGAAAAAGCCGTGTTGATGAGTATGAAATTGAATAATTTCTTGGAGTTCTCTTAGAGAGTTGCATATTCAATATTAGACTTTTCCGTTTTACTGAGAAGCTAAGTAACTAATGTATGATATGCAGAAATGAATTGGATGATTTCACTTAATTATGAAAATCTTGAGTTTGTCTTTACAACATCTAAACATAAGAATAGAACTTATATATAAGTACTATGCAAATAATGTGTAGATTTTGTGTAGATAGTAAACAAGTGCTACAACAAGATATTAAAATCTAGCTATTATGTAGTTTGAGCCTATTTTCAATAAGTTTAAGCCCACAAGCTAAAGCCTGGGGCCATACATTAATACAGTTTATTTAAGGTTGATAGATGTAGTTGAAATCCAGATAATGAGAGATTCAATCCACTATATAAAATCTACCACTGCCACGAGCATAGCTTTTGCTGTTAATATTCATGAAAAGTTTTGACTCCATTTAATGAAAAAAGTGTAGTCTTATGCATCCTGTATAATTGCTTAAATATTCAATAGTCTAATTCCACTCTAGAAATCG
>NZ_JACJSH010000138.1:0-5393 GCF_014698055.1 Nostoc sp. FACHB-133 | reverse complement strand
TGCAAATAATGTGGTTTTGAGACCCCCCTTATTTGCAGTTAATGTGGTTTCAAAATCGCCTTGTTTGCGGTTTGAAGCGTTTATGTTTGCAGTTCGCTACAGTTAACTGTCAATGATCTGTGTTTAGTAATAACTATTTTGAATCAAATCATTTTCCGAATAAAATCCTTTTTCGCATCAAATCATTGCTATTGTTTATCAACAACATATTTGCAGTTTTGGGGTCAAATTTTTGGGGAAATTTTGTGGGAAATGGTGATTCTAAGTAAAGTTGACTGTAAACTTCTTCCTTCGTATCCTCGTTTGTATATGCAGCCTTCTTCAGGTTGGCTCCTGTAAGGTCGGCTCCTGTAAGGTCGGTTCCTATAAGGTCGGCTCCTCTAAGATCGGCTTTTGTAAGGTCGGCTTTTGTAAGGTCGGTTCCTATAAGGTCGGCTTCTCTAAGGTCGGCTCCTATAAGGTCAGCTTTTCCAAGCTTGGCTCCTGTAAGGATGGCATTTCCAAGGTAGGCTTCTGTAAGGTCGGCTCCTGTAAAGTCGGCTCCTATAAGGTTGGCTTTTGTAAGGTTGGCTCGTCTAAGGTCGGCTCGTCTAAGGTCGGCATCTCTCAAGTTAATAAAAGGTACTGATTTTTCGCTTTGCAAAAGCCCAGCATCATATAAGAATAGTAATACTATGGCTTTCCGATCGCCATCACTTCTCAATCTTCGTAGTACTGTTAATGTCCTTATTCTTGCCACATTCCGTACAGGACTATTGCTGTTAGACTCTGTTAATTTTTTATCAATTAATAGCTCTGACATACGGTCAATATAAGCTTGCAGCGTTTCATCACGTAAATTTTCATTTGCTATATATTTTTCAACCTGAGCTTGGTTGTCAGCCCGTTTTTTGTCTCTACGTTGAAATTGATAACTTAAAAGAACTATTAAAACTGGAATCGCAAGTGTACCAGTCAGACCTAACACATCCCAAAGCGTTTTTGCCGACTGGTGTTTTATTGTATTAGTAAATTTTATTATAGTTTTTTTATCAGAGGCTATTTCAGTACTTTCTTCTTCCGTTGTGTCTTTACCAAATCCAGTCCAATCTGCCCACTTGAAAGTATCAGTTTTATTTGTGATGACTGGAAAAATTACAAATGTCCCAGCAGTAAATAAACAACCCAAAAAAGTTCCCAATATTAGTACGCGCCAATTAATAGATTTAGTTTTATTGTCCACAAGTACTCTCTATTAACTAAAATTTTACTTGCACCAGTTTAGGGCAGATCGAAGATTTAATTCTCAACTACCTCTAATCTCTTTCCCCTAACGAGAACTATTCGCATCAACTTCTAGCTTTTAATTAGAATCTAGCTCCACTCTTTCCCTAATCACTGGTGACAACATAGCCAAACTCGCCGCCGCTCCCAACACCTGCTCGTCAGTCACTTCCAAGTATCTCTGTAACTGCTCTAAATTCCGATGCCCTGAGATTTCCTGAATAACTCTCAGTGGGATGTCAGCGTTACTCATCTGGGTTAGCCCCGTCCTTCTAAAGCTGTGAGTACTCACGCCAATTATCTCAGCTTGTTTGCAAGCTTCTCTCAAAATCCTAGCGGCTGAGTCTTCGCTGATGTGTCCATCACTGCGACCGGGGAACAAATAAACATCTCCTGCCTGGGGATAGTATTCGCTTAATAACCGCCGTAAATCTTCAATCACTGAGATTGACCGGGTTGCAAGTTTGCCCTTGGTGTTTGATTTTCTGATAACCAGCCGGGGTCTAACGTTGCCCTTGGGTGTGTAGATATTTTGAGTTTGTAGCGTACAGCATTCACGGATTCTACAGGCACTAAACAGGCAGACACCGAACAAAGCGCGATCACGGTTATTGTCCAGCCCGTGACTGAAGATTAGCTGTATCTCTTGTTGAGTAAGAACTTTGGCGCGTCCATGCCGATTGATTTTCATTGTCTGACTGTAGACCCTGTGATCCACAGCCTACAACGATTTGAACAAGCCTGGATAATTATTGATAATACAGAAATCTAAATACCAAAACCCCACAATCCTCAATTTTGATGGTGGTTATAAGACTAGTATAGTTTTAAGAGTTATCGATTAATATAATCAAAAGCCCACATTTTCTGATAGGGTGTTTTTATAAATTTTTTAGTTAAAATTATATCTACTTCTAAAATTATGTCTATATTTGAATCAATTTTAGTTGTTATAAGAGATTCTTCTTGGCAGTTTATTGGCGTTGTTATAGCGTTAGTAGCTCTTTTCTTTGCATATAAACAGTGGAATAGAAAATCTTTAGTTTATTCAGTAATTTCAAAATCTAATATTTTATCTATACCTAGTCCTTTTAATCAACAACTAGAAATTAAATATAATCAAAAACTAATTAAAAGTTTATATGTAGTAAGTATTATTTTAAAAAACAATGGGAATATAGCTATAGTACCTGACGATTTTAAGCAATATATTGAAATAAGAGGTGGTGACAATAAACATATTCTTTCTTATGCTGTAATAGAAACAAAACCAGAAGACATAAAAGTAAAATTAGATTTAAATACAGACTCTAAAGGCGGCTATGTTGTTATTGAACCACTACTATTAAATAAAAAGGATAGTTTAACAATTCAATTACTTTTTGAAGACTTTGATAAAATATCCATTCAAGGAAGAATTGTGGGTGTAGAAAAGATTAAACAATTCGATTATTCATTCAATAATAATTTATATCCTCTTATCCTAGTTGGAGGTTTATTAGCTATCTCGTTTGGTCTAATTGTAGGGATTAACTACCCATTAAGTTATGCTGCTTCTAATATTTACATAATTTCTATAACTATGGGAATTATGATCCTCACCAATTATCTAACTAAGTTTAAAGATTAACTAGACCCGGACTTACCCTTAGAAACTATTTTTAGTTTTTACTTAGTTGTTAACCAGTTTTAGCACCCACCTAAGTGTTGCGGCTCGCAAACATAAATGCTCCGGCTTGCAAACAAAGTAATTTCTGGCTCAGATTAAGGCACACCTCATCTTTCCTATCGCTCCTCAGTCCTACGTAGTGAAGAATTTCAGTAATAAAACAGCATAGTGTAAAACTGCCATTTTTATGGTAATTCTGTGGCAGTTTGACGGCTGATTAATGGTAAATCTGTGGAATTTGAGCCAGAGGGAAGCAGTGCCTTTTGGCAGTTCTATGTCACTTCTGTGTTGAATTTGTGGTCTGAAAAATTTGGAATTTTGACGCACAGTACGCCATCTTTGGCTGAAAGTTTTTTTGAGCCAAAATTGAGATTTCAGGAGTAGGCATCTGAAAAAAATAATACTGAAAATTTACACTAATACTACAAAAGTGACTAAGTGACTAAATGGAAGAGACAGTAACTCTGTATCGCCCAACAGGCCCCAAGGAGTTGGAGTTAGTAAAAATTAGCGGTTACAAGAAAGAGTTTGAGGTTACTTACAGTCGCTAAAGTGAAACGTTGGGCTGCTTCATGTTTGTGGTGACTTGTACAGTAAGCGGTGAACTCAAACCAGATAGCATAAAAGCATTGGGGTATGTAGGCGATGAACAAATGATGAGAATTGTAGACAGTATATTCATGCAGATGTTTGGTCGCCCGAAGGGTTTACTAGGCAGGTTGGGTGGCATGATCATGGCATCCATGAACCAAGCATTAACTTATTCGGTCATCGACTTGCTGGAAATTCAGCCGAACGACCAAGTGCTGGAAGTTGGATTTGGCTCTGGAGTGGGTATTCAGCGTCTGTCTTCTTTAGCATCAGCCGGATATATCGCAGGCATCGATTATTCAAAAGAAATGGTCGAGCAAGCTACAACGAGGAACAAGGAAGAGATTGAGGCAGGCAGGGTTGATTTACGGCTTGGGTCGGTAGAAAGTTTACCGTTTGAAGACAACACATTCAATAAAGTGTTGGCTGTTAACTCTATGCAAGTCTGGCCAGATGCCTTAGTTGGGCTGCGGTCAGTGCGACGAGTGATGAAGGCGGGTGGCACAATAGCATTGGGTTTTACTCCTTATTCCGGGCAAGGGCGAACTGGATTGACTCAGACATTCACGAGTGCTGGCTTTACTCAAGCGCGTCTAGTGGAGATAGAAGGTGGTTTTTGTGTATTGGCGAGCACACCATAATCAAAGATGAAAGACTCATGCCATCTAACAAAACTGACACAGTAGTTTTAAAAACTACATCAGCACCATAAAACAGCTTTAAAGGCTCAAATCATCTTCCTTTTGCGGTTGCTGTTGCCGTAACTGCTGCCCATAATCGAGAAGCTGCTGATTCCAATCAATTGCTGTGCATTTGATCCTGAATGACTGTGGCAGTAGTTCCATGAGTGCCCGTACAGCAACTTCTCCCCTTTTATCCTTGCCAAATGCCACTTATACAAAAATCTGGATGGCTATTTTGTGTGAAACTGTTATCGCGGTTAGTTGCCAGCTTTGGAGCTACAGCATTAATGGTGATGGATTAAATTTTCAAAATTCCTATGGAAATTAATGCGTTGTGTCAGTCAATTTCTCAAAGATTTAATATCCCCTTGCCTGCCCCACCGTTGGAGATCGGGAAAGAAATCTATAACCCAAAAAGCCTATCGGTAAGCGTGATTATCGGCGTTGCTTGGAGTAATGAGGATAAAAATTGGCGATATCTCTTCGTTGACTCCGGTTTCTCTACTTCTCCGCTATGGGTGACGGCTGCACAGTTGTATGGAGATATGCAGGCATAGCATATAATTTGCTCCCATCTTCCCTGAAACCTTTATCCAGTAGGATTTGCAGAGGGAGCAAACTTTTTACAGACGGTTTTGAAGGGGAGTGGATGAAGCGACTCCAGAGCTTATCTAACTCAAGTTTTTTGAGTCAAAAAGGATTTGAAAAAAAAAGGCATCAAAAATGGCTACTAAAAAACTACATCAACATTATGGGAACAGCTTTTAAAGACTCAATTCATCATCCTGCTGGCGTTGCTGATGCTGATGCTGTTGCCTTAACTGCCGCCCATAATCAATAAGCTGCTGATTCCAATCATGTGCATTATATTTTTTGATTTGGGACTGTGGCATTAGTTCTAATACACGCTGTGCTGCTGCATCAGCGCTTTTATCGTTACCAAAGGCCACCAGTATATTAGGAACTTTCTGCAATCGCTCAAGTGGTAAGCTCTTAATGTCATCAATAGCCATATAAACTGTTCTTTCGGGTGGAACATCGCCCCTCTTCAGATATTCCAGCATGGCTCTTGAGATAGCATCGATGGTAGGGGAAACGCACCTTATTTACTAATAAAATCTAAGAGAGATTTCAAAATGACATAGATAATTGTAAAAATCAATAAAGTGATAAATAAAATAAATTAA
>NZ_JACJSH010000137.1:0-5670 GCF_014698055.1 Nostoc sp. FACHB-133 | reverse complement strand
GGCTTGGACAATATTATCGCAGTGCATTCCACGTCTTACAAGAGAAAATCAGCAACAACGATGAAATTAGTACAATCCTGCTGCAAATTTGCGATCGCGCTTCCAAATCTAAGGATGGTGTTTCTGCTAGAGACATTTACCGCCCCCTGAACAGCATCAAGACCCGCGCCAAAGCAGCTGGTAGGGAAGTGTCCGCATACACTCAAGACCTATTTAACAAATTGGTGGAAATGGGTTATGGATTGCTTACACGGGTGGGACGTTGTGTAAAATTCATTGCATCAAAACAAGATAGTCCAGAAAATGCCTTTCTAGCCACTGACACAACTGCCACAGATGAAGAATTAGCCTACGATTACCTGTCTGACGAAGAAGTTAATGGCAGTGACGGCCAGTGTCAAGAGGTTAGTGTCACCGGTGCCAATGCCACTTTGCACTTAGACCACGGGGAAGATGCTGTGATTGATGATCCTGAAATAATGGATGAGGTAATAGCCAAACTTGAAGCTGAAAATGATAACTCCTATTCACTTCTACAAATTAAAAAAGACGGCGGAGAGATTGAGGGGTTTGTTGGGAGTAAGGTAGAAGTGCGATCGCTCATCACTGGCATTATCAAGTTCGTTGGGGAGATGATCGGCTATAACGAAAAGAATGGATTCGTGACCATAGCCACCGAGCAAGGCAACCAAGATGCGGACTTCCGGGAAGCCTTCATCCTTAGCTAGATAAAACTGAGGTAACTTTCCCAATTTGGGAATATTTTGCAATCTCTAATGCTGGCGAAATAGTTTGCACCCAGAGCATGAGTTTTGATGCAGCTGCGAATGCGGGAATTATTCAGCCATTGCAAGAGTTTATCGCTATTGCTGGCACTGAACCGGAGCCAGAAATAAATGCCCATGAGGAACTGGTAAGAGTATTGCAAATTAAACAAACTAGCTGGAGAAATGCTCCGGCGCTGCGCGATCGCATTAAGCAGTGGGTTGAGAAAACTGATGGGGTTGTGTTGGGGGAGAATGGCCCAGAATTGCAATTAGACTAATCAGTGAATTATTCCCGAAATCGGGAAAACCAAACCGGCGTTGTGAACTCTGGTACAAGTCAAATTAATTGTATCAAGCTTCGCTGTGGGCACTGTTAGTTATTGGAACTGTGGTTCTTATAAGCAATATTCTCATAAGTAAAAAATGGTTACTGCTACTCTCTCTAGCTCTCCTCTCTTTACTGCTGTAGCCATTGCATTTGACTAGAGGATGGTCACACAACTGGCTGACATTGCAAGAGGGCATCTGGGAGTACTTACTTCGACAAGGTTGTAATGGGAACAGTCCACTTAGTAACCAACGATCTAAACTTCACAACTCGTTACAAACTTTTTGATGGTGGAGACGGACAGATTATCAGCTTTGCGAGAATCTGGGAATGGAGGAAATATTTAACTGTTAAGTAGATTTTCGCAACGCATTAATTATTTAATTCACTTACGTTTGCCAGGGTTAGTACTAAGATCATCATTATTTTCTTTCCAGGAAATGGGCAAATCAATTTAAGGAACCTCACACCACAGCCAGGAGTTACGGTGATGAAGGTAATTAAAAAAAGTAGGGGATATTGAATATGTATTGCACATTCAAGACGAAGTTAATAATCTCAATTTTACTCAATCAATTATTAATAGATTAGTCGCCTAGTCTATTTCCAAGAGAGAGCTAATGGAAGATTAAACTCGTCTCGGACAAGATATATCAAAAAGAAATATCAAAATGGCTAGAACCCTTGCTACTTCCAGTATCTCCTATTGGGAGATACTGGAAGTAGCAAGGGTTTCAGGGATTATATTGTCCTGTGTTATTTTTCAATTTCGGATCATCAAACACAATATCTGCGGTATTATCTAGTGAAGGGCTGAATGAAATGCTACAAACAAAAAGCGACAAATCACAAAAACATCTTGCGCCTATAAGAAGGAGGCTATTGCAATGGAATGAGGCAAAAATTAAGTTCGGGATAATGATGACCCCAAGTGGCAATAAACTGCTTACAACTAAAGCGGCAGAACTGCAAATTTCTAAGGGCGATTTACTAGAGTATCTTTCAAGATGCTTGGATGACCCAGCAGTTGAGTCAGCTATCGTGAGGCAGGTAAAGGATTAATTTGTTCCTATAAGTAAAAGTTCTTGCCATACCAAAAAACCCATGAGTTAGAAGCTCACGGGTCTATGGCTCAAAACTTTCATTCTGAACAACCATTGTTTTTCGACTTGTGGGTTGGGTGTTACGAGCATCCAATCCACATATTTCACAAAATCTACCCAACTGAAAAAAGGGCTACTTTTTACTTCTTCAATTTCACCATCCAATTAGTTTCACCCCAGAGAAGAGCTACTTTCTACCTCGATGGTTAGTTAGGTTTTTCACCGTAACCACATACCCCACAAAAAAAACGGGGGACGGGGAAACGGGACGGAGAAAGGGCGTACTAGTCTCTTTTAGAGACTGGTGCTTGTTTTATGATATCGGAATTTTGGGAATTTATGATATCCGAGTAGATAAATAAAGCTAGCTCTTTCTCCGCTGGGTGGCACATAAACCCCTGTCTGGAGATAAAAAATGTCGATAAATTCAAGATTAGCGTTGGCTTATGGAGGTGCAGCATGATCTCATCCCCAGCAATCGCATCAAAACCCTGTGTGTACACTACCGACTTAAACGCGATCATATCTCTCTCTAGTCGGTTTACTACGTCCGATTTATTCAATATTCCCCAAACTTTACAGCAGGGAATGCACGTTATCCTGGTAGACCAGAATACGCCAGAAATAGCCGTCCGACAAGGGATTTATCAAATCCTGTTATCTGGTAATAGCCCACAAATTTACCAGGCGCAACAGCCTCTAGCAATTTTAGCAGCACATGAATCTTTGTCAGCAGGTGAGCTAGCCGGTCAGATTGTAAGACAATCACAACCTTGGGAAGTGTGGCTAGAACGGCAAACGCATGAAAAACTATCACTCAAAGATGCGGTTGAGATAGCGAAAATAGTAATGGCTTATGAGCAAGGTTCACAAAGGACTGTAGAGCTTGGTGTGCTGAGGGAGCGGTGCAATCGTAGTTCCTTTGACTGGAACAATCTTATCCGCGAATTGCAAAATGAAGGGAAGTCGCCCACTGGTAGCAGTAATCCTAATATTTCAGAATTATCCCTGCGAGATCGTATTGCGGAAATTCTCGGACGGGGGCTAAATTCATCCTCCGAGAAACAGGCATTAATTGAATTAGCCAAGCAAACCTTCACGCCTCCTAAAGAGATAGATACGTTAGCGGACTTAGTGCGCCACGAGATAGAACGGGATTTATATAGAGAAGAAACCCAGAAAGACGTATCTGCATTAATCAAAGCTAGAGCAGCACTGAATCTTGCTGATTACTTGCCGAAGGATTTAGCTGAACCAGTAATGCAGTGGTGCAAATGGCTGAACATTCGTCCAGAGGTGGCACTAAGCGCTATTTTAGTAGCAATTTCCTCATTGCACGAAACCGGAACTAAATTGGTTCTTCATCGCGCCCAAGGTTTCTGGGTTCCGGCTACTTTATTTATGGCTTTAGTTGCCCCATCTGGACAGAAAAAATCACCAATATACAAGAACCTGATTACTAAGCCATTAAAGAGGTTAAAATCCGAGGCAAAAGCCAAATATGAATCGGATCTAAAGCAGTACGAGATTGAGTATAAGGAATGGAAGGACGATAAGAGCGAATGTAAGGGGACGGAACCCGAAAAGCCTGTACAGACAGTTTTTTACTTTAACTCTGCCACAGGGGAAGGGATTCAAAGACTTGCCCAAAACTGCCCTTCAAAAGCCTTATTTATGTTGGTTGATGAACTGAAGGCGGTATTTGACAGTGCTAACCTGTATCGCGGGGGACGGGGCAGCGATCGCCAAGACATTCTCTCTTACTATGACGGAGCAGGGCAGACAACCCTTAGAGCAAGTGGGGTAAGTATTGATGTTGAGGAAGTTTATATTTCAATTTATGGAGGGATTCAACCAGAGGTACTAAAAACCCATACTCAGGATTTAAAAGACACAGATGGATACTGGTCGCGCTTCCTTTTTGTTAACCAACCACTAGCAGCTGGTGAACTGGGTGATGACATGGAAGGTTTTGATATTTCCGAACTCATCGGGGGTTATTATCGCCGCGTTCATGCGCTGGGTAAGCGTACCTATACTTTATCTCGTGAAGCATTCAAGGTTTACCAACCAGTCTACAAAGAACTTGAACAGAAGCGTCTTTCTCATCCGTCCCCAGGCATGGTCAATGTTTACGCAAAGCTTGAAGGGCAAATAGGCCGCCTCGCTCTTAATCTTCATGCCATAGAAGAGGTAGAAAAAAACTCGCGTAATGATGAAATCTCTGCTTCAACCATGCGTAAAGCGATCGCATTGGCTAACTTTTATCTTGGCGAGGTGACAGACTTACACGCTGACAGCAACGCCGATAAAGGCGACCTACCTGCATTGCTGGCTAAATTACTGGAATATGCCAATCAAAAGGGTAGCTTAACCCCCAGAGACGCGGTTACTAAATTTAACGCAATCAAGAAGAGTTCAGAAGCTTTAGACCATTTTAGGGAGTTAGAAGTGATGGGTCATGGCGTGGTTGAAAAGCAAAAAAGAAACTGGGTATTTATTCCTGCTCAAGGTTCGCCCAATGAAGCTAGTTGTTCGCGTAATGATTTATTAAATCCAGAATCTTTAGCCAGTCAGCATCCTGGGAGTTCGCGTAATGAAATCAATAGTTCGCGTAATGGTTCGCGTAATGATTTATTAAACCTAGAACCGTTAGCCAGTCAGCATCCTGGGAGTTCGCGTAATGAACGTAATGAACGTAATGATTTATCGGATTTTTCACCAACTAGAGAAGATAGTCAAGAGAGCGAACTTAATCAAAGTAAAATACCCCCTGAAATCATTACGCCATTACACTCATTACGCGAAGTACCTCAACCCTTTGTAGAACCAGAGTTTAAGCCGCGTAATGGTTCGCGTAATGCCCCCCCTCCAGACCATTACGCGAACGATGTTAAACCAGAATTACAGCCTGACCTAAGTTTGAAAACTCAGAATCAAAACTTAGGGTGCGATACCCCAGTCATTGCCAGATCAGTTAAATCATCTGATGTGGTTAGCAAACCTAAAAAAGTGGGTCTAGGAGAATGGAATGTGGGTGATATAGCTAACCACTGGGGGTACGAGGTGTCTATCTGTAGAATAGATGAAGAAGATGGGGTAATTATGGTTCGCCGACAAGATGGTGAATTGATAGATGCTATGGAATACGAGTTATTCCATCAGGGACAGGATGAAAGTCCAGTATCCGAAGCCCAAGTGATAGTTCAGCCCCCATCGCCGTTGCCTGATCAGGGTAATGTCAATAATGGCATCCATGTATTTCAATGGAAAACCGGGGATAGGGCGAACTATCTTGGAGAACAAGTAAGCGTACTTGAAGTAATTGCTGGAGATGAGTTTGTTACCGTTATTCGTCGAAATGGCGAGAAGGGAGCAATGCGGTTTTGTCAGATCCAGTAAAAAACAAGCGATCGCAAAAATAAAATCTAAGTAAGAAGTAACTTTATTTACTAAATATGTGCTGGTAGCC
>NZ_JACJSH010000136.1:0-5725 GCF_014698055.1 Nostoc sp. FACHB-133 | reverse complement strand
ATACCCTTAAACGGCTGCCCATATACCTGTTACCGTGGTAGATACATTATGTGTATTTACTTATCTTTACACAATTTGGTTTTTTCACCCTGTCCTACTTAAATTTCATAATCAACGAACTATTCTTTTTGTCGATGAAGTCCATCGTTTTAACAAGTCTCAGCAAGATGCTCTATTGCCTTGGGTAGAGAATGGTACAATCATTCTCATTGGTGCTACCACCGAAAATCCTTTTTTTGAAGTCAATAAGGCACTCGTAAGCCGTTCGCGGATTTTTCAACTTCAGCAATTAACTGATAAAGATTTATACAAAATTATTGAGCAAACACTCTTCGATTCGGAACGCGGTTATGGCAAGTTAACAGTGCAAATTGACACAGATGCTTTAGCTCATCTAGTTAATGTTGCTAATGGTGATGCTCGTTCATTATTGAATGCTTTGCAACTAGCTGTAGAGACTACGCCCCCCGATACTACAGGTGTTATTCATATTCCCCTAGCAGTGGCAGAAGAATCAATTCAACAACGTGCTGTTTTATACGACAAAGAAGGGGATGCCCATTTTGATACCATCAGTGCTTTTATCAAAAGCTTACGGGGTTCTGACCCAGATGCAGCACTCTATTGGCTGGCCAAAATGGTTTATGCAGGTGAAGACCCGCGTTTCATTTTCCGGCGGATGTTAATTCTTGCTAGCGAAGATGTCGGATTAGCTGACCCACAAGCAGTTGTCGTTACAAATGCTTGTGCTGAAGCATTTGACCGCGTGGGAATGCCAGAAGGACGTTATCATTTGGCGCAGGCAGTACTTTATTTAGCGACTGCACCAAAATCCAATAGCATTATGGGATTTTTTGATGCTTTAGCCGCAGTAGAAATTGAAAATGTTGCAGAAGTCCCTACTCACCTTAAAGATGCCAATCGGGATAAAAAAGGTTTTGGGCATGGGGCTGGTTATCTCTATCCTCACGCTTACCGAGATCATTGGGTAGAACAGCAATATTTACCCAAGAGCTTGCAAGGTCAATTGTTTTATCAACCATCAACCCAAGGTTATGAACATCAAATCGCAACACAAGTGGCACGTCGTCGAGAAGCTCAACTTGCCGCAATAGTAGAAGGTATTGGTGTTGCACCAATGGAAGTCATGACTTATGGAACTGTTGACCGAGCAGATGAGCGCTGGTTGCAACGCACACTTTCTCAAGTCAGTACACAATTAGCATCTGTGCGCGATGGGCTACGCCCCGCCGTAGGCGATCGCATTTTCAATTTCGCTCAATTACAACGTCATCATTTAGTATTGGATCTAAATGCCGCCACTGGTTTACTTACTTGGGAAGCAATTCGGCAAGTTCCTGAAGGTGGGGTTTATGCCTGTGTTCGCAATAGTTCTGATGCCAATGCTTTAAATGAACTTGCTGCGGCACTTCCTGAAACAATGCGACCAATAGTTTTTACTGCATCTGTTGCACAGATACCTGCAATGCTTGCATCTCTTGCGCCAAATGTACAGTTTGACTCTATTATCGGGCGCAATGTACTGGCCTCAGAACTAGATAAGGGACTTGCTGCTCAAATTTTAGGTCAATTGCTCCCGCACTCAGTCAAGCTTATTTTAAGTGAGACAGTACCTCGTCATACCCAAAGGTTCTACCACTTACTGCCCAGCCAAAATCTCGATACTCAATTGTATGAGCGATTAGTTTTAGCAGAAGAAGCTATTTATACAGATACCTCTGACCCCATGCTTAACTGGGATGCTGACGATTTGCGTCACGCTTTTGCCTCAAATGGACACTGTGTACAAGTGGTTGTTGAAAAGTATTTGACACCAATGCACATCTCTGATAATTTTATCAAGCGTTTATTTGCTGCTAATCTTAATCGACCAAGTTACGCAGATCGTCTGGCTGCAAATTTGACCAGTGAGGAAATAAATATTATTAAAAATTTATTTGTTCGTTACTTACTCAACCAATCCGTTAATTGGTCAAGCACTGTGGCATTTTTAAATATTAGAGGATGAACATAATAGGCTATCAAATAACAGTCATTGATAATTATGAGTTTAAGGATGCAATTACTCGGAAGTACGTCTTGATAAAAACGGATCACTGAAGCTAAGGTAATATTTTTCCTTGCCTTCGCTTTATTTGTAGATGAGTATGAACTGTTCAAAAGGATTTTACAGAACTATGCCAATTAAAAAACACATTAATCTGAATGTTGGAAGTTTTCTTAATCCCGCAGATAAAAAGATAGTTGTCAATTTAGCTAGTGAATATATTTTAACTTTAATCACGCAAGAGTTAAAAACTCGTTACTCCCCAGAAACTCAAAAACAATTACTTGAGGAGAGTTCCCAGTTGTTGCCTGATTTCGTGCTACAAGAATTATTAAAGCGTCAAGAACAGGTAGTAAACGTTAACCCCGATACCTTAATAGTGGTTAACTGTCAAATAGCAGAGACAGAAGCCGATGATTTGGGATTTGATTTAAATGTCGAAGCATATTTTGTCATTGCAGATACAACAGGTCAAAATCATTTTCGGGCTAATAGGATCGGACTTTGGTCAAATATATGGGGTGATGAAGAACGGCTTTTCGATTTAGAAGATGAACTAGGTGAGCAATTCTGGACAAATTATCAAATCCAATTGCTTTTTGATGAAAAAAATCAGCAAACAATCGAGCTAGAAATATCACAAACAGATGACTATGAAGCAAGATTACAATTTTACCCTTCTTTTCAAAAGTTTTTACCATCCATAGTTCCCTTTACGGATAATGACTTTTAAAATCCGCGATTAAACCAGAATACGCCTAGCAATTATGGCAGTCATTGAGGTGTCTTTTTTCGCATTCCCTAAGTAATGCGACAGTTCTATTTTAAACTTTAAACTTATAGACGTGTTTCATGCCTCGAAAAACTACAGTTCCATCGCAATCAATTAAAGTAACTCCGCTAGCTCTGTCTCAATTACATATCCGCTTAGAGTTTCTAGAAAAACAACATCAATCACTACTCAAACAGATCAAGAAAAAGCGCACAGAAAGGTATTGACGCTATGACTGATATGGTAGAAACAATTGACAATCAAATTAGCGTTATTTCTGATATTCGAGATTTTGTTAAAGTCTTTAAAGAAAAGAAAATCACTATTCAAGAATTTCTTGATGGCCCAGTTTCTTTACGCTCCACGGACGAGTCAATTATGGAAGATATTCTTGAGCAAATGTTGTCAGAGTTAATTAGATAGTAAAATAATTATTATTGAATAATATTTGAAAATCCTAACGTAACAGGATTATTCAAAAACTCCTGCTCTTTCAATAATAAACCATTCATGGTATAAAACTGCTAAAAAAAATTCCTCTCCCTTCAAGCGATCGCATACCGCCATAAATCCAGAGAAAAAAGGATCATCTTCATAGGTAGTATCAGACAGAAAAACAGTTACAGAGTTGTTATCCATACTCCAGATACACCGGATTATGGTGATATTAGGATGATGTGATTTATCTACAGGTAATAATATCGGACATCCTTGAACTGACAAAAATTCTGGCTGTTCATATCTGAGAACTGATTCCCAATCCTCTGGACCTTCATGTTTTTCAATAATCCTATCCCATCTAACTGCCTTAATTTTTTCTAGGCTTTCTGCTGATAAGTCTGATAATTTCATACCTTATATCTCATGAAGTCTGTTTTAATAGTTAATATACATAAATCAGATTATCATCTCTTTATTCTAGTGGATTGCAGAGATATTTGGTATATGCAATACTGAGCTTTAGTAAAAATCTTAGCCTGAAAATAGAATGAGTGTTATGAAAGTTAAAGATAAATATTATGATTGACCACGACCGGCTTTTCAAAGAATTACTATCTACGTTTTTTATTGATTTACTTGATTTGTTTCTGCCTCAAGTAGCCAGCCAAATAGATCGTAATTCTATCCAGTTTTTACCGCAGGAGGTATTTAATGATGTCACTTCTGGCGAAAAGAAGGAAATTGATTTACTGGCGCAGGTGCGTTATAAACAACAAGACACTTGTTTTCTAATTCACGTAGAAAACCAGTCTTACACTGAAACAGCCTTTGCAAAGCGCATGTTTAAGTATTTTGCCCGTTTGCATGAAAAATATGATCTCCCTATCTACCCAGTGGTGATTTTTTCTTTTGATGAACCCAAACGCGCCGAACCTCAAAATTATAGTGTCACCTTTGGCGACTTAAAAGTGCTGGAGTTTCAGTTTGCTGCTATCCAATTGAATCGTTTAAGTTGGCGGGATTTTCTCACCCAGCCCAATCCGGTGGCGGCAGCATTAATGTCGAAAATGAATATTTCCAAGCTAGAACGTCCGCAGGTAAAGGCGGAATGTTTGCGCTTGCTGGCGACCTTAAAATTAGACCCAGCAAGGATGCAACTAATTTCTGGGTTCGTTGATACTTATTTGCGGCTCGACGATACTGAGAAACAGGTCTTTCAAGCGGCAATCAGTACAATGGGATTAGATGAACAGGAGGAAATTATGGAGATTGTAACCAGTTGGCAACAGGAAGGCGCTCAAAAAACAAGAGAAGAGATTGCATTAAATTTACTCAAAAGAGGAATGATTGTGCAAGAAATCTCACAAGTCACGGGTTTAAGTCTTGAACAAGTTCAGCAGTTACAAGCTCTTCTTTCTCAAGAAAATTAATGTCAGTTGTACAGATGGGTGAACAAGAAAATGAGTGCGATTACCCTGGCAACTAATCGCACCCAAAATCTTATTCAAACCACAACAGAATTAACAGACTCTTTATAGGAAAAACCCCAGTAACGGCAAAAGCGAATTTTAACAGACTTAATCGGTTCATTACAGCACAAAGTTACTCTTCCTCATCCTCATAATCTGCATAGTCTGCATAGTCTTGACCATGTTCTTCGTACCACAAACGTTCTTCCTCTTGAGCCGCCTCCCGTTGTTTCCTTTTCCGCTCTGCCATCTCTGCTTCTAGGAGTTCTTGCTCTAATTTCTCCTTCTCAAGCTTTTCTCTTAAGAGCCTTTCTCGCTCTTGGGTTTCTTGTTCTACCCTCTCCCTCTCAAGTCTGATTAATCGCTGCTCAACTCGTCCACAGTAAAAATCCAAAGCCTTACCCGTCGCGGCTCCGGTAATTGTTCCACCCATTAGAAAGATGAGTCCGGTTCTCCAGCCTTCAATCGGGCCACCGCTCCACTGCAAACTTTTTTGATTGAACCATACCAGCACAGAGAAAACAGAAATTCCAACTACTGTATTGATGAGCGCAAAAATTCTTGGTGTCAACTCAGTCTGCCGCAGTATTAGCCACTGTCCCAGCCAGAGTATTGCACCAAAAATCACCGCAGCGATCCCGCTCATGACAAAATGATCTGGATATTTGAACGGATCTAGTGTCATGTTAATAATCAATGGCACAAATATCAGCAGACAGAGCAAAAAGCCAATGAATAAGCCAGCAACACTTATCAGG
This sequence comes from Nostoc sp. FACHB-133, assembly GCF_014698055.1. Lineage (NCBI taxonomy): Bacteria > Bacillati > Cyanobacteriota > Cyanophyceae > Nostocales > Nostocaceae > Nostoc > Nostoc sp. FACHB-133. The sequence goes on along the minus strand of NZ_JACJSH010000136.1, from coordinate 217 downwards.
CTCCAGTAGCGACCAAGATAACCGAGGCGGAATTCTAGTATCCACTCTTGTACGGGAAGCATTGTAATGTAAAACGCGATCCCTGCACTGACGTAATCGAGCATTGGCAGTTGTTTTAAGTAGGACAGGGTGAAAAAACCAAATTGTGTAAAGATAAGTAAATACACATAATGTATCTACCACGGTAACAGGTATATGGGCAGCCGTTTAAGGGTAT
>NZ_JACJSH010000135.1:0-6099 GCF_014698055.1 Nostoc sp. FACHB-133 | reverse complement strand
CCTTTTGTCTTTCGACTCTAGGTAAGTTGGTTGACTTAGAGATGTTCTTCTTAATCTCTCCCAATTTAATTGGGGATACCGCGTTAACTGTCACGGCGCACGCACTTTTCGATATCGAGTTCGATTACTCGTCTTTCTATTCCGTTGCAGAAAGAGCGTAGGTTATTGTAGATGTATCTTTGTGCATCATGGGCAGAGCGCCCGGTTCTAAACCCGTAACTCCTGGCATGGAAGGTGGCTTCGTGTGCTGGTTCGAGTGCGTATTTTGCTAGGCATTGCCAAGACCTATCCGCAATTGTTGGTATCTTAAGCATTCTGGTTGTCCCGTCCTTTTTGGGAATGGGGATTTCCCGTAATCCTTGATGCTTCCAATTTCCGCTATTCATTTTCAATAGTTCTTCAAGGTTGAAGCGTTCTTCAAATGAGAGGGATTTCTTCCCATCAATACCAGCCGTCTTTTTACCAGCATTTAGCTGAGATACTTGTCTTATTGCAAGAAATCGAGCCGAGGTTGATTTTAGAATAAGCTTTTGGAGTGACCGAGCTTTCCGCTTGTCTCCAACTTGAACCGCTTTAAATACGCGCTTTTGAAGGCGGAAAAGATTTCGGCGGAATTTCTTCCACGGTAGGGCTTTCCAAGATTCACTAGTTTTATAACTGTGTCTAATCATTCTCTCTTCTAGAGTTTGTATTTTCTGAACACCTCAGACCAATTACGGTCTGTCCTACCCGACTTGTGAGAATTCCGCTTCTCGTCTAGCCTACCTGGGGTTCGACTGTCCCAAGACTCACAAATCGTTTTTATTCGTTCCCTCGGAGAGATTGATTGTCCCGTTAGATGTAGCCAATTTGACTACTGGATTCCCCAGACTCTTACCGCTACTGTGCCAAAGTCTACGGCGGGAATGAACTCCAGTGAGATAAGGGATTTTGAGTTGCGCCCTTTTCCGCAGATAAGTCACTTTTCTAGGCTCTGTTTCATCATAGGAACTCCCTGTTAGCGCCAGTGTCAACCCGCAACGGTCGTCTGATTGCGCCCTGTTCCCAGCTTCACTCTACAAGAACCGAGCTTGTTCGGTGTGGGCAGATGAGGAGTCAATTCTGAGTCTGAATGGTAGGGCTTTCACCTACATCTGACCGAGAGTTCAACCTTTAATGACAGTAATCTGCTGTCGGGCTGGTTTAGTTATGTACGGACTGATTACCGTGATTCACTAAACAACGAATCGCACTAGTACATCTGCCCATTTAGGAGCAGCCGATTTTGTACTTTTTTTCAACTGAATACGGAAGCGAATACGGGTTTTATTTAACTGTGAGAAATTGTGGCGCTCGACTACTGCATCAGTCAGGAAATTCGCAGCGATAGGGTTGTCGATTGCTTGTACCATCATTGTTGACCTCAATCATTATTTTTCACTTTCGATTAAGCGAAGCTTTCTTTGTGGTGATTTCTCAAGAGAGCGAATGTCTGTAGTAGCTCTATAGATTACTTTTGTAGAGCTTTTTTGTAGCCGAATATGTCTTTTGATGACTGGTGGTTTATGTATGGACATGGCTCAAAATAGCTGAAGTTGCTGTGAATTATCCTGTACCGCAGGTTTTTCATAAACCATACCTTCGACTTCATAACAGCGAGTCATGAGTTTGTTTCGGTTTAGCCGAAAGCTGGTTTTTTTCCTTTGATTTGGCAGAGGTACAAATAAATACTGTGGATGTTGTATAGTACCTTCATCACCCAAGTATCGTGAAAGCGTACCGTCGATTTGGTAAACTTTCGATGAACTTAACAGTGTCGCGTCATAAACTTTAATCAAATTTGTTTCCATCTGATTAGTATTGAAGTAGAGTGTGTGATAATCTTTTGTGGAATCGATTTTTCTCTACAGTCAGATTTAATCAGTTTGACTGGAGAGTTTTTCACGGATAATCTGATTCAATTTTTCCTTTGATTCATCAGGCAGAGCATTAAAATCAAACTCTTTCGAGTCCCAAACTTCATCAAGACTTATTGACTCATCGATAATATTTGCAATCAAACAAGATTCATCGCCGTAATTCCAACCATTTGCTAGAAGCCACGGCAGAATTCCTTCAGATTGCAATAATTTCTCAATGTCGAACGAGTCAGAAAACTGCTGTAAGTTTTCGATACTAGGGTGAACGATTGTAATAGTCATCTGTGATTGTTTGTGAATAGTTGAACAACAAAAAGAGGGGGAAAGGTTAAAGGGAAAAGGGAAAGGGATTCATGAATTAAATCATCCTTAGAAAAGCAAGGTTTTTACCTTTACCCCTTTACCTTTTCCCCTTCCCCTTCTTTATTAGCTGTAGACAAAGCTTGAGTAACTTATAACTACAGTCTCTCAAGCCCTGTTTACAACAAGTTAGAACACCATTTCTGCCGCAGCTTTGGTTACAGCAATTGCTTGTTTACTGATTTCGCGCCAGTCGGTTTCTTCACCATAAGATGCTTTGATTAATTCCGACTCTACCCATATCCGACAGAACAACACGTTTTCATCTGTCGTCCCAGGGTGCGGCTGTAGTGTGATGGGAGAATATAATTGTTGTGGGGTCAAAGTTGCGATTGCCGCAAGTATGCACTTTGAAAAATGAGTATCATAACCGGATTCTAAGATATACGTCCGGTCTGCTTGCATAGTTATCAGTAACTTGCAGGTTTCTTTTTTGCGGCGTTCTGTATTCTCAAACCGTAGTTCTTTAAGATATCCAGTTAAGGCAGTTTGAGGGACATCACTCGGTTCACCATTGAGTGTGTACCACAATCCTCCGTGCTGACGATTGGTAGAGTCGAGAGGGGATATTATTCCCCGTCCCTCTCTGTTAGATCCGTGCGTGCAACTTTCGCTGCACACGGCTCCCGATGTTCTTACCTTTCGGTTTTGCTCATGTGCCGATAATCGTGGCATGACTCGTGTAATGCTTCAAGATTATTTGGTTTCCAGTTGTTATGATTTCCGTCGATGTGATGCAGGTGAACCCGTTCTTCACCGATGAATTTCAAACCACAGGATGCACATTTATGGCTTTGCTTTTTGAGAGCTTTAGAGGTGTGACCATCGTAGAGCTTACTGTTTCGTTCGCTCCAATACAATGTATCTCCATCAAAGGGCGATTTTTCGCCTTTAACATTGATGAATGATTTTTCGGAATAAGGAACTGCGGGGAATGCCTTTTTAACTAGTTCTTTACTAGTATGTTTGTCATTCTTTGTTTCCTTATTAAATACTTTAAAGGTTCTGTGATCCATGTACCAGAGCGAGTTACGCGCCCCTCTCATGTTGCAGAATCTATGGTATTTTCTCCATCCTCTGACTATGGGAGCTAGTTTTTCTGCTTTCTCCCTAGAACCATAGTTGGAGCAGTTGACGATGGCTTTTACTTTCTTACGGAATGTTTTAAAATTTTCCACTGAAGGGGCAATTTTACATTTTCCGTTGCTTTGCACTTTGAAGTGCCAGCCTAGGAAATCAAACCCATCTGTCGCAGCGGTAATCTTGGTTTTCTTTTCACTGATCTTCATTCCTCTTTCTGCAAGGAATAGGCTTATTTTCCTAAGTATCTCTATTGCATCATCTTCTGGTCTGAGTATTACAACCATGTCATCTGCATAGCGGATTATTGGTTCTGACTTTTCACGGGATGTGGAAAAGGAGGCGAGGTTCGCGTAAATCCTCCGCGAACTAACTTTTATGGTTGGCGATATTTAGAATTTTCTTCGATTAAATCTTTCAATCCAAGGTTTAGGGACTCAATGGATCGATCTAAAGCTTCAATTTTGGCACGACGGGTAATTTGTTCCAGCGCATCTATGTAAGCTTGACTACCAGCTTTACCTAAATGCTGATATCGAGATAATTTACCATCAGTCTTTGTGGGAAATATTGGTGAAGATGCCTGTAGTTTGTAATACCAATAATTGTCAGTCCGCCCCTTGGCTTGATAGCGAACAATCCAACACGAAGCAGGAGCAACTTTACCCTGGGCGAGTATTGAATGAATTTCTTGTTCAAGACGCGCTTTAGTTTTGGCTACTGCGTCTATACGTTTTGTTAAATCATCTTGTGGAGAAAGCTTTTGCGACTCTGGCATATAACACACTCCGATTTGGTTCGCGGATATTACACGCGAATTATTTTCTAATTGAATCAGGTGGGTATTTACCGTTTGTCACGCATTATTTAAGATTTTGGTGTAGTAGCCAACCTTGGCATAAGGTTTCTAACTCTAACCAACCTCTCCATAAAACTTGTATACCGATGGCACTGTTTTTTCGATGTTCTAAGTATCCTCCCAGACGTGCGATTGCCCGAATCGCCCAGTCAATATTCAATTGGATATCCTTTTTTAATTGATATGGAATACAAGAGAGCAAGACATCCATTTGTACTTTCGTTAACACAGTAGCCGCATTTAGATGTGGGCAGTTACGGTGCAAATAGGTGATTCGTAATAGCTGCGCGGCAATCACAGTTAAAAATCCCAACATTGTTGACATACTCTCACCAGCCAAGCGATAGCTTTCGGCTTTGCACCCCGATTTGAGAATTTTATGATACTCTTCAACCCGCCAGCGATAAGTATACCAACGGAGAATTTGAGTTGCTGATTGTTCAGAATCAACTAACTCAGTAGTTAGTAGCATCCACTCTACTGGTTCACAATTTTCTGGACAATTAGTTTCCTTTGCATAGACTGCGTAAACATTGAAACTGCTTTGATTTTTAAAACGTGCTGCCGGACTAATTGATACTGGACAATATCTGACTTCTAAGGTGGCAGTTCTGGCATTACGCTTTTTAGTTTCGGCTAGTTCAACGTCTTTTACAAACTTGAGAGCAGTGGAAGTTACGTATGACCATAAATGGCCATTCTCTCCTTCTAGACAACGGTTGTGTGCCGCCCTGAATAATACACCTGCGTTTTTAGTTTGATTGATTTGAGCGAAGACTTCTGCAATATCGCCTTCTCGGTCAAAGACATGAATTATCTTCGACGATAATCCCCCTACTGGAATTTCTAAAGTAGAAAACTGTTTTTCTATATTTGAGAAAGCTTCAACCCATCTATAAGATTCTTTCTCCTTAAATTCTTTATTTCTTTTAGCTTTTCGCTCTTTTTTTAGACGCTCTTCTTTAAGTTCTTGGGTTTCATTACTCGGCTGTGGTGCTTTATGCTCTCTATGCCAAAGCTTCTCCCACAATAACCCTAAGGGCTGTCCAAAATCAGGTTCTAAAGCTAAACAACTATGTAAAATTAGTCCATTTCCACCATTACCTATTGGGCCGTATTCTTCTCTTTTATCTACTATTTTTTTGTAATCTAAAAAAGTTGTATCTCCTACAGCTAGCACTACAGGAGTGCCGTTTATTTCTTGGGCTGTTTGTTTAAAGTAAGGTTGAGTCAACTTTTCAAAATTGGTTTTTGGATTAGAGAAAAATTCGTAACCACGTTTTAGGTCGCTAGCAGTTTTAAATATTTTTGATAAAGGCTGACCATATTTTACCGATAAAAGTTCACCTATAAATGCTGCTCTTTGGGTTAAACGTTTGTCTCCAAAGTTACACTCCCTATACAGGTTCTTCTCTAAGATTTTCATTTGCACTCATTGACACACCTACCACGACAATATCTAAAATTACAAGTTAATTCTCTGGTATTGGTTCGCGTAAATCTTTCGCGAACCAACTCCCCTTTTCCACATCCCGTGAAAAGTCAGATTATTGGTTCTCTGATATCCTGCTGTGGGGTGTTTGGCGTTATACGCCGCCCTTTCTTGCCGTTATATCTGTGTATACTTTCGATTCCGTTTAGAGCAATATTTGCTAGAAGTGGACTTACCACGCCCCCTTGCGGCGTTCCTTGTTCAGGGAACTCCGGGTTTACTCCTGCCTTGAGGCAGCGAAAGATACCTCTCTTTATACCCTGTGGGGCAATGAGATTATCCATGATGGTGGTGTGGCAAATCCGGTCGAAAGTGGGTAGCTAGCTAGCGAGGTTTCCAAGCCTTGGCTCCTTTTCTAACTAGCCCCCTCCGAACCGTGCTTACGAGTTTCCAGGTACACGGCTCTCCAG
>NZ_JACJSH010000134.1:0-6147 GCF_014698055.1 Nostoc sp. FACHB-133 | reverse complement strand
TATCTAATCGTTCTATATTCTTGTAGCTAACTTGATTTGTGCCTGCTGTAATTGAGCCAATGTTAGTAGTGGCATTGTAAGTCGTTGCGATCCCTCCGGTAACATCGCTGTAATTGATCAACAACACATCTTCACCCTTACCCCCGTCTATCGTATCTTTACCGCCATCGCCTGTGGAGAGGGTATCGTTGCCATTGCTCCCTACAATATTGTCGTTGTAGTCTGTACCACTGATATCTAATTGTTCGATATTTTTATAGCTAACGCGATTCGTACCTGCTGTAATCAATCCAATGTTAGTAGTGGCATTGTAAGTCGTTGCGATCCCTCCGGTAGCATAGGTGTAATCGACGGATAACAAATCGTCATCTTTACCCCCATCGATCGTATCATTGCCACTAATGCTGCCAGAGTTGTAATCGTTGGAATTGTTACCTACAAAGAATGAGTCATTGCCATCGCCCCCAAAGAGCAGATTATTGCCTGATGAATTCTCAACATTCAAGTAATCATCACCAATACCACCGTTGAGAGTGTTATTACCTGCTGTATAACTAGCATCCAAGGAATCATTACCAGCATCACCATTGAGGGTGTTATTCCCTGTGCCATAAATTCTACTAAAAAGTCCAAATCTTTCGTCTAAGAAACCAGAAACGGAGAGTTGATCATTTCCATCGCCCCCAGAGAGCAGGTTATTACCTGTTGAATAGATAGCATCCAAGTAATCATCACCAGCACCACCGTTGAGGGTGTTACTGCCTGTTGAATAGATAGCATCCAAGGAATCATTACCAGCACCACCGTTGAGGGTGTTATTCCCAGAGATAGGATTGCCAAATGAAATACCCAATCGGTCGTAGGTGTAGTCACCAGAGGCGGAAAGAGAATCATTTCCATCGTCACCATCCAACAGGTTATTGCCTTTTGAATAGTTAACATTCAAATTATCGTCACCAGTACCACCAACGAGGGAGTTATTGCCCGCATTACCAACAAGAGTATCATCACCCACGCCACCAATGAGAGTATCATTCCCCGCACCACCTCTCAAAATGTCGTTGCCACTCAAGCCATCGATTTTATCATCACCCCCCTGACCATTAATGACATCATCTGAATTGTCTAAACCCGTAATGTTGTTGTTCAGGTCATTGAAGAACGTCACCGTGTTCTTGATGCCGATGCTCGTATCGGTAGAGTTGGCATTTAGGACATTAAAACTATCGGTGATGCTAGTTTCCCCATTAAACAGGATATTACCGATGGCTGACCTTGTACCAGAAGCTGCCAAGTTCTCCAAATCTTCTAATTTGAAGTTTTTCAGGATGACTTTTGTATTAAACGCTCCTTCAAAGGTGACTTCCAAATTGCTGCCATTCTGGGTGAGCAGCAGATTTCGCGCAGTTAACCCATCACCGTTGAATTTTAGGGTGTCTACTTCAGCAATGATTGCTGCTGTCGGGTTTGTTCCTTTACCTATGCCACCGAAATCGGTGATGATATCAGTGCCGTCACTCGAGGAAAAGCCGAAGTCAAAGGAATAATTGTAAATAAATTTATCCTTGCCACCACCACCAGTTAAGGTATCGTCGTCCTGGTTAGCTGTAATGGTATCGTTACCTGCAAGACCCTTAATCGTGTCCGCGCTGTAGCTGCCCACTAGGGTATCATTCCCATTGGTTCCAATAATATTTGCCATTATTTTTTCCTAACTGAATCGATTTTTGGACTAAATTAAGTTCTCAGTTCTTAGTGCTGTTTTGGCACAGCGAAATTTGCCGAAACTTGAAGCTTTCGACATACTTGAATCTTCCCCCTAGGTCTCCTTTTGATTGACTTGCAAGTATTACGTATCCAAGCAATTCGGACTATCTAAGTCTTAGGCATTCTACAAATTCAAGAGTATCTGCATTCACAAAATAACTAGTGGTCTGTCAAACCCATTTTGACGGTTGTAGAGACGGCGATAAATCGCCGTCTCTATAGAAAATTTATTCGTCAATTAGTTCTTGACAGACTACTAGTTTGAAGCTGATTTAAACAATCCTTTATCAGTAGTATAGGTAAACATTCACCATAGACATTCCTGAAAAAGCATCGAAAAATCAAGCTAAAATGTTTTAAAAACAAATCTCATTTTTTTGTCAATGCGTAAGTCTTACTAGGTTGAAAACAGGGCAACAAATATTTATGGTATTGTCGTGGGCTATTGCCCGTGGATATATAGCTGAAAAATAGCTAACAGGTTAAAAAGCATAGAGAAACCAATTTTCAGGAAGATTAAATAACCTGCTAATAAGTAGCATACATAATATGTACTGAGTTATTTATCTCTACAAAATAACTTTACATATTCTTCATCATAGGTGCGTCTTTGGGAGCAAGCGATTGGGCAAAGCCCACGCTAGGCGATCGCAAACTAACACTACCAATATTTTGGGGATGAGTGAAACTGACTAGTAGTTCGCCAAGTGAACTTGGCGGGGTAAAGGGGAAGGGGGAAGGGGTAAAAGGTTTAAATCCCTTACCCTTTTCCCTTTCCCCTTTACCCAGTCCTCACAAGCGCATTTTTGGGTTGGCAGACTACTAGACCTGTGAAACCTAAGTCAGTTGGCTTAAATAAACCTAACTATGTAACCAAATGGGGTGGATAAGCGCGAAGCTGTCATGAGGGGCAAGATAGCTGGAAACTATTGCTATATCTACGCTTAAGCATTTTTGATATCGAACTAGAATTGCTGCATGAATGCACTGCTACTTTTCACCCCATAATTGCTTTTCGCCTAGCACACAGTATTAATAATACTGTTTGGTTGGAGTCTCTGGATTGGGCTACAAAGCTTGATGTCAAAAAGTTTCAGTCAATTCACGCCAAAAGATGATCATTGCCCTAGCTGTAAAACCTGTAAATAAAGTTAATAAATACTCCGGTTTTTGTAGCTATGGATACCTAACTTTTGTCCCCTGTGTCAATTTTACTTAAACATCGCTTAAACCTATATATAGTAAGAGTTTTCAGTCTATTTTGCCCCTCATGACAGCTTCGATGTAGGTTGGCGCAATTAAAGCTAACTGGTGAAGGCTGTCATTTGTCCTTTGTCATTGGTCATTAGTAAGGACTTTAAGCCTATTTACGTTTCGTAATATAACCTGAGTTCGGGTTAAGCCAAAAGCTAAAAAGCTTATTCTGTCAGGATTGAATAAAACTGGAATTGATCAAAGCAGGGATAAAAGTGGAATCATTTTGTCAATAAGGTTCACAAATGAAACTAATCTCAGCAATATGTCTTATTGACAATAGATGAAAACAGAGCTTTAGACCGAACAACGATAATTCAAGGCTTTTGAGGATTTCTTATCCCGAACTCAGGTTAATATACTTGGGTTTTTCCGCGCCAACTTACTTAATACGTGGAATAGGTGGCTATATATATTGATATAACGTTGAGCTTTTTAGCTTTGAGCCGACAACTGTGTAATTTTGGTTTATTGAGAGTATCTACTCTACTCTGCTAAGGCTTTACCCTTCTTCACTCTCGGCTTACACCCTAAAAACCCCTCTACTTCAGAAGAAGAGAAAAGCCAACCCTCGGTAGCAGCTAGCTGAACCTCTTTAAGGTGCTGTAGTGACTCGGCAGGTCGCAGGTGACGAGCGATCGCTTCAGAAGCTCTCCCCCAAACCGGGGAAAAATCTACTCCAAACACTTTGTCCTTTAGAGGTTGAATCTTCTTGGATAACAACAAGTTGGCTTAGAACCAGCAGAATGGACAATACAGCAACGCCACAATAGCTATTATTTGATGAGAAATTGCATAAATTTAATAGCGCTCGATGAGGAAATTATGGAGTAGCGCTCACTTATAATTAAAATATGATGATTTTAAAGTAGAGATAAAATGCGTAAACAGACCATTCAATATACATCATCTTTAGATGCTTTGGTTGCCGTTGCCAAGCGGCTCAGTGTGTATGAAAACCAGCAAAAAATGGACTCAGAAGATTTTTTTTATCAGTATAATCAGGGAACATTAGCAGATGATGTTCTATTTATAGAATGGGCAAACGATTACCGCCATTATCTGGTTTTGCGTCAAGAAATAGAGCAAAGATTGAACTATGCTGCCTAACATTCTATCTGATTATTTAAATCAAGTAGAACAAGCAATTGTTCAATGTCCAAATCTTTATGTGGAACGTTATGAAGAAGAAATTTTAACATCCCTTCGGGCTAATTTAAGAATTCGATTGCGTTTAGCTCAAACACACTTGTTAGAAATTAACGAAGCTATAGTAATCACAGACAATCAGTTAAAATTTCTTGATTATCGCTACCATTTTCAAGATGAACGAAATTGCCTAGTTTTTCGTTATGATAGTACGCCGCATTTTCCTGATATCTCTACATTTCCGCATCACAAGCATTTACCAAATGATGTGATTAGTTCTCAGAAACCGGAAATTATTCAAGTATTAAAAGAAGCAACCGAATTATTGAACTAGATGGATAAGTTCCTGTACTAAGAGCCAAAGAAGGTATCTTATCTCTAAAATAAGCAAAATTAGATAAAATTTTCATGCTAGTAAATAACAGGTTTAATACAGCTAGATTAGAGATGTTTATAATTTGGCTAGTTTGGTAGCTTATTGGTCGTGAAGAAAGAGAATAATTAAGGTTACAGCAGCGCTAACATAGAATTTAATTCCATCAATAAATAAAGTATGCCCAAAACTTGGAACATCAAAATAGATAACTATATTCAAGCCAACCCCAATTGCATCATCGCCACTGCTCATGTAGACTCGTTCCCGATAGACCTACCCCTAGAACCGAATATCCGCGAACCGAACCGCAAAAGTGCGACCTACAGACAAATCTTCGACTCCCTGACGACTGAACCCGAAAAATTCTTCTCTCGTCATAGCGGAATCGTTCTGTCAGCCAATAAAGTTAAGCCTATCAAGAACAAAACTGAACTAGAGCTAGAAGTCTTAGAAGCTAACGAGGGGGGTAGCGATGGCATTATAAACGGTGGCCACACAGTTTTAGCCTTTGAGCAAGCGAAAAATTACAAATATGACCTAACCCAAGCCAGAGTAAAAGTTACGATTCACATCGGATTGACTGAAGAATCAGCCAAAGATATAGCCCTAGCAAGTAATACTACAACGCCAGTAGATTCTCGCTCCAAAGTCAACGCTAGGGGTGATTACAAATTCATCAAGCAGTATTTAGCCCAGTTAGAACAGAAAGAAGATAGGAAATTCCGCATCGCCTATTACCAGAATCAAAGTGGCGCTCCCAGAAATGCCCAGTGCAATGTCACCCATTTGCTCAAGCTGCTTTACTGCCTCGACAGAAATAAATACAACCCCGACGGCAATAAACGAACCAAACACCCAGCAGGGATGAGTCTTCCAAGTAACATCACAGACACAGAAAGGGAACGGTTAACCGCTTTACTTCCTCTACTAACTCATGCTTTGTGGATAGAGCAAAGACTCTACGAGATAATCCAAGACTATATCAGCAACCCTAGAAGAAAGGGTGCTAACGATTTAGCATCAATAGATATACGTAAAACTACGTTATTGCCTGATAGCAAGTATTCATTCGGGTTTGGTGCGCCAACTGACTTGGCACTACCGATAATTGCGTCCTATCGGGTATTTTTGGACAAGGACTATAAATGGATTCTGCCGTTTAATGAATTCGCTGAAGATTTTCTCCAACACCTGTGGACGAACTACTTCCGTAAGTATTTGGTGTCGGAAAAAACAGCAGGCAATACAGTCGGCACAAAAATCAGCCGCAATCAAGAGATTTGGGAAAGTCTGTATATCTCGGCGCAAAGTTATCTAAATCAGCACTTGATGAAAATGGTTAACTCCAGTAAGTCAGAGTCAGAAGCGAAGGTGACACAAGGTAGAAAAGGGCGTGTGCAAACAGATAAGAAATGATGGAACCCTTCATAGGCAACTGTTAAAGCTAAAATTTCTTTAAATCTTTCACTGTCGAGGGCGTGTAAAACTTCCCCATTTAAACAAGATGGAACTTGGTTAAAAATTCACGACAAATTATACCAATGGACTCGCGTGGCAGCAGGACGTGAACCTAGCCCGTCAGAAGCAGCAGTCGATAGTCA
>NZ_JACJSH010000133.1:0-6322 GCF_014698055.1 Nostoc sp. FACHB-133 | reverse complement strand
TGTTAATACTGCTTAAAAAGTATAAATAAATTTATACTACTGGGAAAATGATTTAGTGATCGCTTGTTTTTTACTGGATCTGACGAAACCGCATAGCTCCCGTTATGCTGCTACCTCGGCGTAGCAGTAAAATATCGCGCGATGGGCTACGCCCCGCCGTAGGCGATCGCAGATTGATATTTCCTCTACCACCAGCAATAATTCTCACTTTCTAGGATTATAATAAAGCTTGTTTTTCATAATGCAATCGTTCCGCATTTTTAATTAACTGTTGTAACTGTTCGTACTCCAAACCAATTAAGCGCTGTGTTTCTTTAGGATTCTCTTCAATATGCTTCAGTATGTTGTTCATATTTCTATGTCAAAAAAGCTCTTTAATGTTCTTCTACCACAGAATGTTACTATTTTGGAGATGTCTCATCACTAAAATTAAGACTATTACCTGTACTTGCAATAAACGAACCACTAATATTAAGGAATGCATTGGAATTAAAGATAATCTCATTCGGATTAATTAAAAACAAATGGCTCTCCCAGACTAGATATGTTAAATTAACAACAGAAATACCAATTTAGTAAAACCCTTCTTCTAAAATTATGAAAGTTAGTTAAGCCATAAGCTCTGCGTTTAATGAGCTTAATCTTCTGATTAATTCCTTCTCCTGTTATGGTTCTCGCCCCAGAACTAAATAGCAGCGATTCCCAACTTTGATAACACCTTAATTTAGCTTTCACAAGATTTCTCACCCTTCACAATCAGTAGTCATACTACATCATCAAGCTTGGTGAATTGTCATTTTCCGGCGTTGCAGAATAGAAATATGATATTAGTGCGATGCCTGCGGCGGGCGTAGCCATCACTATGCAATGTCCAAGGTGTACATCAACTCAAATTCACAAGAACGGCAAACAAAGTTACACATTGTCATTAATTAGTTAAGTACCTCTGACAACTTGTCGCAGCCGTCTAATTATAGCGATCGCCTGATTCATATTCTGATTCAGCAATGCCGGGTTTTTATTTATGCAATCAAGCCCCCACAACTGCAAAAATGATTTTAATTAGAGAGCTTGACTGTACGAATAGAATTGTCAACATCTCCAGTTATATACACTGTATCCTTTGCGATCGCAACTCCTGTGAAAATAAAAGGTTTTGGTCCACTGAGGAAGCCCTCAAAGCCGATTGGTAAATTCTTCTTCAAAATCACACTTCTACCAGTGTCAACATTAATAGCTTTAAGACTTTGCGTCCCGGTGTCAGCAACTACTGCAATTCCGTGAGGATGGTAAGCAACGCCCTCTGGAGAGGATAAATTTGAAGCAATCACTTGACGCTCTCCAGTTTTCAGGTTGATTCGCGAAAGTTTATTGCCCAGATACTCTGTAACTAAGACAGTAGAGTCATCCATTACAGCTAGACCAGTTGGACAAGATAAACCACCTGCAACTATACGCCGATTGCTGCCAGATTTGTCAAGGATTTGAGTAATCTGATTTAAAGCACAATCAGCTACCAAAATACTGCCATCTGAAAGCTCAACGGCATCGTAGGGTGCAGCGAAGCCTGTGTAGGTGTTGAGTACATCTCCCGTGTTCCGGTCTAGTCGATGCACAGCATTAGCAAACCAACTACTGATAATCGCGTGAGCATCATTAACAGAAACGGTCGTGGGAAATGGAATACCAGCCGCATAGCCACCTAATGTCTTTTGTATGCGTCCGGTTTTTCTATCGAGAATTCGATAGGACGTGGCATCAGCAACATAGAGATTATCATTGTGGACAGCAATTCCCCCTGGCGCTGTCAGTCCCCCACTTTGAATAACTTTTCGGACAGCGCGGGTTTGTGTATTGACTTCAGTGATCCCAGTATCTACGTTGTTAGTTACATAGAGCAAATCGTTGAGGCCAAAAGCAATATTATCCAGTCCTGGTTGTAACTTAACAATTAACTCACTCTGACCTGTTGTCGTATTTATCTTCAGGATTTCGCCCCGTGCGATATCTACCGCAAAGAGTTCACCTTTAGAATTAAACTTAACAGCGACTGGAGTTTTTAAGCCTGATGCAACTTTTTGTATAACACCAGTATCAACATTAATTTTGGCGATTTCCCCTGTAAACTGGAGGGGACTGTACAAAAATCCATCGGGGCCAAAGTCAAAAGCATTCAACCCTGGTTGATTGAGAATCAAACGTGGGGAAGTTAGTCCGCTTAAGTCAATTTCATAAAGTCCTTTTAACGCAGGATTTAAAGCTTGAGCAACAAAGACGCGACCGCTCTGCTCATTTTGTATAATCGGATTAACACCTGGTATACCTGAAGCAATGGTCTTGAAATTCCCTGTCTTAGGGTTAAAGCTTCTAACTTCACCTTCGATTGTAGCCGTGTAGAAAATTTGGCCGTCTGGCTTAAGGAAGAAATCGTCAGCCTGACCCTCAGGACGATTGATAAAGGTTTCGTACTCTCCCGTTATCACATTAACTCGATACACGGTTTGCTCAATGATGCTTGTCACATATAGTTGTCCTGTTGCGTCAAAATTAAGGCCGTTAAAACCCTTGAAGGATGATGGCCCTACTAAGACTTCTGGAACTGCTTGCGCGAAACCGACATTGAGTAGGCAGCAACTGTTTGCTAATAGAAGTCCCCATTGCCAAAACTTATTTTTCAAACCTTTCATAAGCGATTACTTTGTAAAGTTTAACCAGCATAGTGCTCAGGCATTGACATAAATTTGATTATGTAGAATAAGCCCTGACTGATATAATTAGAATACTTTTGCTCTTGCTATGAGTGCGACGTTTTTTAAGGAAAACTACTTTCCAATTTTGGAAAATCAATTTTTAAAAATTAATCAACTAATTTATAAACCAAAATAAATTGGGGGTTTTGACCAAGAGCTATAAGGATTAACACTAGATGCAAAGCTACTAATAAGCATATCAACAAGACTGCTACATCTAAAATGCAAAGTTACGAATAGGTTCTACAGCATTATACAAATGTAGTCCAAAGTCTCTAGTAAGCTGTTCACAAACTTTGATTGCACGTACACTATTGCCTTTGGCATCAAGCGGGGGTGAGAAAATACCAATTCCACACTTTCCAGGTATGGCCATAACTAGACCTCCACTGACTCCACTTTTGGCAGGAAGTCCAACTCGATAAGCCCATTCTCCTGCAAAATCGTACATTCCGCAGCTATGCATTAGGCTAAGTATATCTTGGACATAATACTTGTTTAGTGCCTGTTCTCCTGTGATTGGATTGACTCCTTTATTTGCTAAAGTTGCTCCCATCATTGCCAAATCATGACAGCTAACTGAAATGGAACATTGCTGAAAATATAAATCTAAAGTTTCCTCAATGTTGTCACTAATCATGCCAGAATTATGCATTAAGTAAGCAAGTGCTTTATTTTTACTCCCAGTTGCCTTTTCTGACAAAAATACAGACCAATCTACATTATGTTCCCGTCCGGTGTAGCGACTGAACATCTTCAGTATTTGTTCAAGTCTGTTGCTAGCACCGTCAACCGTAAGTAAATTAGTCGTAGCGATGGCGCCTGCATTTACCATCGGATTATAAGGACGATTATTTTTTTGATCTAGATCAATTGAGTTAAAAGCTTGGCCTGTTGGTTCTACGCCCACTTTATTCAACACAACTTCCCGCCCATAATTCTCCAATGCCATACCGTAAACAAACGGTTTGGAGATGGATTGGATAGTAAATGTCTGTTGGTAGTCTCCTATCTGATAAATTTGGCCATCTGTGGTAACTATAGAAATACCAAACCACTCTGGGTTTGCTTTTTTGAGTTCTGGTATGTAGTCTGCAAGTAGACCCTCTTTTAAAGACTGATATTTTTGATGCAGATCAAACAAATAATTCTGAAATTGAGAGTTTCTAGACTTCTTTATATTAGAACCATCTAATAATTGTTCTAATTGAATATGTCTATTATTGACTTGGTTATGAGAAGGTTTACAGATTAGTAAAGAGCCAGATTTCTGTTGAGCTTTCATTTTGGAATTACCTATAAATTTGGATTGTAGTTTATATGCTTTTCTCGGACTCTTTATAGAATAGATGAAATCAATTTTACACACATCGTTCAATCGGGAAATTGTTTTTCCAATTGTGGAAAGCAATTTTTGTAAATTAGTAGCACTAATTTATGAACCCGAACAAGTAGGCAGTTGTGACCAAGAACCACCAGGAGCAACAGTCGGTGCAGATGCAGTGAGAATTACCTCACCATTAGCTCCATATATCCATCCTTGAGCTTCAATCAGTGGCATGGGTGTAAGTAGTTCATGCTTATTGTCAGTCGCTGTATTCTCTTGTGGCGTTGAGATACTTGCGCTTGTGACAGTTGGTATCTGGTAAGTTTGATAGGGTGCAATTGAGGGGTCATCTGGCATTACTGGCAAGCCGCCGTTCCCGGTGATGATGAATTTCCCTTCTGGTCGTTTACTTCGGGCAATACAACTATTAGCAATCAACTGTGAAGTATCGATGATGTTTGTAGGCAGAGTAGTTAAGCCTTGACTAGGATTAACATCAGGTGTGTTGAGTTGCACTACGCCATTGAATTCTGAACCACGGGCAGAACTAGCTGTGATATCACTTAATGGTGTAGGTTCTAAACGAAACTGAGTACCAAAGATACCAGAAGCGTTTATTATGACTTGACCACCAAAGCTATTTTCAGCATTGGCACTGATGTCGCTATTTTCTTTGGGAACAGCGACTAGGTTACTAGTATCAATCGTAATATTGCCACCAGTGGAATTACCTATGGCATTGGTAGTGATGCTGCTACCTCGGCGTAGCAGTAAAATATCGCGCGATGGGCTACGCTCCGCCGTAGGCGATCGCAAATTAATATTTCCCTGTCCTCCAGTGGTTTCAGCACTAAGAGAAGCTTGATTATCTAACTCAATAGAGCCTGCTTGCACCTTAATGTTGCCCGCACCACCTAAACCAGTACTGGTAACACCTATTTGCCCACTATCCCGAACAATCAGCTGTCCAGTAGTAATCCTAATGTCTCCTCCCTCACTGGCAGAATCGACAGTGTTAGCAAATAAGCCACTATCTGAGCTAGCCCGATCTAATATTATCCTATCAAATGGAGCCAGTCGGGAATCGAAGTTAGGATTGCTGCCAGAGATGGTAACGCTATCAGTAGCATTAACGATAATATTACCTGCATCCCCCTGCCCACGAGTGAGAGTAAGCAGTTTAGAACCATTGGTGACAGTTAGTGAGCGACTAGCGATCTCAATGTTACCCCCATTGCCCACAGCGCCATTTGCCACCGTGCTGAACACATTACCTCCATCAAAAGAGACATTATTCCTAGCTTGAATAGTTATGTTACCTGCATCTCCTTGACCTTGAGTATCGGCAGCCATTCTAGCGTTATTGGTGACAGAAAGCGATCCAGTTGTAATGGTGATATTACCTCCGCTGCCCATCGCTCCTGGTACCACTGAGCTGAATATACCACTGCGAAGGAATTCATCGCTACTTGTCGTTCCGCTCATAGAGACGGTATTAAGAGCATTAATGGTCACATTACCTGCATTGCCTTGTCCATAAGTGCTGGAATTGAGCGCGCCACCATTAGTCAAGAAAAGCGACCCAGTTGTGATATTGATATCACCCCCATTACCCACGGCTCCTGACTCCACTCTGGTGAAGACAGTGCTGGCATAACTTCCGGTGGGACCTGCACCATTGAAGGAGACGGTATCTGTTGCGTGAATTGTGACATTGCCCGCATCCCCCTGCCCGTAAGTCCTGGCAATCAGTACAGCGCCATTAGTTACAGAAAGCGATCCGGTCGTGATATTGATGTTGCCCGCATTGCCCACGCCTGTCTCTTCCACATTACTGAATACTTGAGTAGAGAATCCATTACTATTCACCCCATCAAAGGAAACCGTATCGCGGGCAAGTATATTTATACCGCCCGCGTCCCCCTGCCCGGAGGTGCTAGCATTTAATACAGCACCATTAGTTAGCGAAAGCGACCCTGTAGTGATATTGATGTTGCCCCCATTGCCGAAACTTCCATCGAATACCACATTGGAGATAACACTTTCATCAATATTTGTTGCCTGTGTTGCATTGATTTCAATATCCCCCGCCTTTGAGGCAATCGAACCTAACCCTGAATCTATCCCTGCTCGCACCCTTGTACGGGAGCTATGCGGTTTCGTCAGATCCAGTAAAAAACAAGCGATCACTAAATCATTTTCCCAGTAGTATAAATTTATTTATACTTTTTAAGCAGTATTAACA
>NZ_JACJSH010000132.1:0-6348 GCF_014698055.1 Nostoc sp. FACHB-133 | reverse complement strand
TGTTAATACTGCTTAAAAAGTATAAATAAATTTATACTACTGGGAAAATGATTTAGTGATCGCTTGTTTTTTACTGGATCTGACGAAACCGCATAGCTCCCTGAACAAACCACCATCTAGACGCAAGAAAGTTATCCCTGTGGCATCTGGTGAACCAAAGCCAGCCACCGACTCTGTAAAGGAAAATACTCTTGAGCAAGATAACCCAGCCTCAGCAACGATTACGGTTACTGCTGTTGAAATAAGAGAGTTGACCGAGGAAGAACAAAGCTTACGCCTACACTTGGAACGCCGTGTGGAGAGAGCATTTTTGGAGGCAGGACAAGCGTTGATGGAGTTGAGGGACAGACGGCTGTATCGTTCCACGCACCGGACTTTTGAGGAGTATTGCCGCGAACGCTTCAATTATAGTCGTGATGCGGCTTACTTGAAGATTTCAGCGACTGTGGTTTATGAGAATCTTCAAAAGTTTTTGCCGACCAATGGTCGGCAAATTCCAATGCCGACCAACGAACGACAACTGCGGTTTTTGGCGAAAGCCGAGTTGGAACCGGCTGTGCAAGCGGATGTCTGGCAGCAGGCAGTAGAGCAAGCTGGCAATAAGATTCCATCTGGTCGCATAGTGACTGGAGTTTAGACTAAAAGCGATATGAGAGAACGCAAATCAAATGGAATTAGAGATTAAAAATATTATCTTGTCAGCCTCAAAGCATCCGCGACCTTTAACAATTCTGTAGTATATCTGCTCCAGATAATAATACAATAATGATAATCATGAAAAGGGTGGGAGAGAAACGAGCGACGCTCGTTTCTCTCCCACCCCCCCCTTATTCGATTATCATTATCAGATAATGAGCAAGAAAAAAGGGGTGTCTGATTGAATACAGTCCCCCTTTTGGCAGAAAGTGAGAAAAGAACTACCTACTCTCACCTGCCAACATGAAAAATGCCAGACTTGAAGAGTTTCGTCAAGTAGCCTACAAATATTTAGGTAGAGCCAAAGATGCCACCTTTGAATTAACAGATGCGATATTGCTGACCCGCAACGTTTATTCCTTAGCAGATTTATCCTTATCACCAGTATTCAGACGCAAGTGGCCAAGTATTTATGAAGCGCTACAAGATAGCAGACCGCAGCGACAGAAATTGATGCAGTTATACATCAAACAGATACCAGTAGAGGGACGACCCTTGTTAGCAGGCGACCACACAAACTGGCCTCGCCCAGATGCAGTAACGCTACAAGAGAGGACTTATGAGCATAGTGGGACATCCATAGCGGGAGATAAACCTATAACCATTGGTCAAGGATACAGTACAATTGCTTGGATACCAGAGGATTCAGGTAGTTGGGCATTACCCTTGAGACATGAGCTGATCACCAGTTGGGAAAATCCGATTGAAAAAGCAGTTTGGCAATTAAAACAGGTATGTGAACATCTGCCCAGCAGACCCATTTCTGTTTGGGATAGTGAATATGGGTGTGCGCCATTTGTCCTAAAGACTACCGATATTCCAGCAGATATTCTAGTCCGGTTGCGTTCAAACCTTTGTTTATGGGGCGAACCTGAAGCTTATAAGGGTTCGGGTCGTCCAAAAAAGCATGGTGCTAAATTTCAACTTAATGAACCCGTAACATGGGGTGAAGTGGCATCTATCTTGGAAGAGAATGATCCGAAATTGGGACGGGTGCGTATTAGCCTGTGGAAAAATTTGCATTTTCGTAAGGCGGCTACACGCCCGATGCTAGTCTTGAGGGTTGAACGTCTCGATGCTCAAGGTAACTTAAGAGTATCCAAACCTTTATGGTTAGCATGGGTCGGAGAACAAATGCCGACCTTAGAAGAAGTTTGGCGATTCTACCTGCGTCGCTTTACTATTGACCACTGGTATCGTTTTTTAAAACAGCGCTTACATTGGACTGTACCAAAGTTGGGTACTCCCAAACAATGTGAGCGATGGAGTGACTTGATGCCTATGATGACTTGGGAGTTATGGTTAGCCCGTGATATTGTTGCTGACAACCCTTTACCCTGGCAGAAACCTCTTGATAAATTGACTCCTGGAAGAGTCGCCCAAGCTATGGGGGGAGTTTTAGCGGCGATTGGTACACCAGCCACTCCACCTAAACCTCGCGGAAAGTCACCGGGTTGGAAATCAGGAAAACCCCGTAGCCGTAAAAACCGATATCCCACTGTTAAAAAACGAGCAACAAAGCCACGCAAAGAACCAGCTATTGCCGTTTAATATCAAAGCTCGTTCATACTTTTAACAAGTCTATTATTAACTCAGCCCTGCTGAGTCCTTTTTTATGGTTTAGTCTAAACTCCAGATAGTGAAAGACGTTGTGGATAGGATACGCGAAAGTCCGAAAGTACCCAATCCTTACCACGTTGGGGAGATATGCGTTCTTCTGCCCAAAGATAATCCAGACTTGAGAGGTAAAGCGGGTTATTGGGGCGTAGTCAGCCATGTTGGAGACTATAGCTGTACAGTTCAAACCTGGGATGGTGACTACACCGTAAAAATCGAACACCTGAAGTTACTGGAATTGCTTGATGAAGATTGCCAATTCATGCAGCAGTTATGTGTGAGATTACGGCAGTTGCATCAAGTGGCGACCCGTGACGAGGCTGTGGATTGGCTGTTGCAGGGGTTGGGGAAACAAGCTAAACCTTATTTATCTTCGTTGCAGGCAAAATTGCTGGCGACTGTGGAACGGGAGTACAAAATCGAGTGGAGGCAACAGAAATGATGGTGCAGCTAGGAAATAATAATTTAATGCAACAAAGTTCACTAAACTCGTTTATTTTCAAACATTTCTCGCCACAATTCAAATTCAGGACAATTGCACCAAAGGGTAACGAACCCATCCAAAAGTTTAGTTTCTGAATTTTTAACTTCCCTCGGGAGAACTTGGATCAAGATAGGAATATCCAAATCACATTTCCAATTTTCTATTTCTTTTTGAATTTGGGCAATAGTGTCTTGATGGAATCCTCGGTCGTTGTTGGAACACTGAACAAGTAAACATCCATTATCAGAATCTTTGACTCGTTTGATCGAGAAATTAATCTGCGTCCACATTGATTGGACTTCATTGAAAATATTAGGCAAACCATAGTGATTGCCTAATATTGCCTTTCGGCGTTTCGATTCACCCATAAGTCCCACTCAGCAATACAAATTTTGACAAGGATGACAAAGAAGATAAGGAATCTTCTAACGATGAGTAAGCTCAATAGCGCTCAGACTAACCCTCTGGGGGTTATTAACTACTAATACTATTGTAACGATAAATCAAGGGTTTCAAGTATTTTTCAGTTGCAAGGATTGGAGATTTTGCTTTCACCGTATCTGTCATCCTTGCAAGCTTTGCTGCTGGTGGCTGTTGAGAGAGAGTACAACCCAATACTTTTCGGGTTTTGGGGGAAAGGGAAAAGGGAAAAGGTTTGAATTTCCCTTTCCCCATTACCCTTTAACCTTTCCACAGACCAAAAGAGAGATTATTGGGTTTAACCGAAAAGTATTGGAGTACAACCTGGTTTGTCAGCAGCAGAAGTGATGAATTTATTGAGTGTCAAAGCAGCTTGAGAGTTCAAAAATTTAAATCAAATCGGGTAGGTGTTAGTAATTGGAGAACTTTTCACCCAAATATTCCGACTGTTATAAAAATCACCACGCTGTTCTAATGTAAACCCACCCAGCAACAATCCTAACCATACTTCTACCATCGGCATTTGCAACATACGTTGCAGCTTAACTAAAGAAATCTCATCTTTGACATTTATCAGATGGTTAGCAATCGCGCTCTGCCATTTTTCCACATCCTCATCTGATGCCAAATTGCGGACATCTTCTAAAGTTGTCACCTCATCAAGCATTGCCAAAACATTCGCTTTTTCAACAGGTGCTGCTACAGAATCACCCTCTTCAGTAGAATGTGAAAATTGGTGTGGGCCATGTGGTTTAAAGGTTTGTGGTGTTTG
This sequence comes from Nostoc sp. FACHB-133, assembly GCF_014698055.1. Taxonomy (NCBI): domain Bacteria; kingdom Bacillati; phylum Cyanobacteriota; class Cyanophyceae; order Nostocales; family Nostocaceae; genus Nostoc; species Nostoc sp. FACHB-133. The sequence continues at coordinate 2,359 of NZ_JACJSH010000132.1, read as the reverse complement.
CGGTTCAATCAAATCATCTAAATCTAGATGCATGGTTGTCCGCACTAGACCAGCAAAGAGATCGGTGCTAACAATTGGCCCCAAAAGACTATTGCGATCGCGGGTATCTTGCAACAGCACTTCGGCACGAGACTTAAGAATATCTGCAATCTGACTGAAGGCAAGCGCTGCGGTTGATAACTGTGCCTCCAAGGGTAATTTTTCAAGCTCGGCATCCAAACAATGCCACATAGCATCAAGAGAAGAAGTTGGTGGAGATTCGGACAACTCATCAAGCACATCCCAGATTGTTAATTGACGATATGTAGTCATCTCTATGATTGTGGATGCAAGGGGCAAGGTCGCACTGGGCAGTAGCTTGAGCTAATCTCAAACATATCCTTATATTGATATAGTGAAACACTGTATTGTTTTGCAAAAGCCTGCAATACCTGATCTGTATAGGTGCGTATTTTACCAGCCGTTAGCCCAAAACAGTGAATTGGTTCTAAGCGGCAAATCGGTTTTTGCCCCAGCCAGAGTTCTGCCGACATAGCGTGTAATGGTTTATCCCCCGGTTCTTTATACAAATACAGCACTGCAAAATATGTTGCTGGTGGTTCGACTGCGATTGCATCAATTTGTGCCGAATCATCTTTACTTTTGTTGCGGTAAAACGAACGGCGATTGTGACAAACCTTCGGATTCCAACAGCCATCACCCTCTGGCCCATGCAGCACCTTAGCCTTAGCTGCGGGTAGTTTGGCGCATAACTGACATTTAGGATCTAACGGCTTGGGCATCGTTTAGTCTATTGATTCCTCCGTAACATACTTCCACACCTATAGCGCGGCTTGGGTATGCGAGTGTGTCACTTTTTGTTGTATCTACTAAAATCTGGTTGCGGATAAAATTGTTCTATACGTTTTTCTACTGTCTTACGTAGTTTTTCTTGACAAATAGGACAGTTCGTAAACATATTGGAAGCATCTGAACAACTAATTGTTTGACCACATAAACTTAATACATGAGCTTGTTCATGCCTTAATTCTGGTACAAAGTGAATAATTTTTTCAGAATTAGACATAGTTTGTATTTCCTTAATTCAACGTACCCTTATAGCCGATGAACATCCTCTACTGTTCTGCCTCCTCACCGATTGCCCGATAATAAGCAGCGATCGCCGCTTCTTGTTCACTCCGTAAAGTATAGCGCCGAAACGCTTTCTCACTTTGATGTCCCGTTAGCTTACGGGCATGGCTGGGGTCAACTCCCAATAGCAATAAATCAGTGGCGTAGGTGTGACGAAAGGAGTGAGGATGTAAATCCTCAATGTGAGCTATTTCACCAATTTTTTCTACAGCGAAGTAAATGCCATAATAACTCAAGCGTTCACCCTTGTATGAAGCATGATGTGAAATCATCAGTGGACTAAGGCTGTTTAACACCTCTCCTTGCTGTTCGCGTAATTGCAAATACTCTGCTAAAACTTCCCGGCTCTCTTTTCGCAGTGGAACCAAGCGTGGTTCATTGGTTTTGGTGTCTGGTAAAAATAGCAGCTTGCCATCAAATGAGCCAACATTTAACTGCACAACTTCCCCAGCCCGCAGTCCATGACTGAGAATGTGGACGAGTGCTGTATCTCGTTGCTTTGTTTCTCCCAATAACTCTAACGCTGACCAAACCTCTTCCATTTCTTCAGGGGTCAAACTTTGGGCTGGTGGCAGTGGCACTTTTTCCAGTTTTATCCCCAGTGTCGGATTAGTAGAAATAATTTCAGGATACGTGTAACACATCCATTTGAAAAAGCTTTTGAGAGCCGCAATTCCTGCATTGATGCTGCTTTTTGAAAGTGGTTTACCAGCATCAGTCAGTATTTCATCTCTTAAGTATTCTTTATATAGCGCAAGGTGACGTGGACGCAGTTCATGATAATGTAGTTCACTCCAAGCCAAAAATCGTTTGAGTTCGCGTTCGTAGAGTTTGCGGCTGTTGAGTGCGAGATTGTTGCTGCGTAAAAACTCTAGCACCTTTACCCACCGGATATCGGTTGGTGGTCTTGTACTAGCCGTGCGCCCAGGGAACGATGCTGTTTCAGCGTTCAGAGGAATGAGTTTAATCGGAGGTAAATTATTTAGTTCAGGGTTATTCACAGTAATTATGCGATCGCCTAGAAGCACAGTGGAAGTAACACCCAAAATTGTATGTGACTTCAGGTAGGATTTGCCCAAGATAGAAGGTAAAAGTTGTCCGTGTTGTCACTTGACACGATCTGTATGTTTGGATATCATTCAACTATATGGTTGAATCAAATGTAGCCCTTGATAAAATTTTTGCTGCTCTGGCTGATGTGACGCGGCGAGACATTCTGAAGCGGGTA
>NZ_JACJSH010000131.1:0-6367 GCF_014698055.1 Nostoc sp. FACHB-133 | reverse complement strand
GGCTACCAGCACATATTTAGTAAATAAAGTTACTTCTTACTTAGATTTTATTTTTGCGATCGCTTGTTTTTTACTGGATCTGACAAAACCGCATTGCTCCCGATCCGATCGCCTTCTCGTAATAAATTCCCGCCCCTGGTAATCTCTACTTTGTCGGGACTGGGCGGATTAATCAACTGCTGCAATACGGTATTGAGGTTACGAGTCCCAAGCAAACCCCGCGACATGGGGCAAAGCACTTGCACATCAGTAGCTCGATTGTAACCCAGGCGGGGAATCAAGTCTGTAATGATTTCGGATATTGCTTTAAGACCATGTTTCGGGTGATGACCGCCGCCATGCCACAGACACTCAGACACGGGATTATCGGAAATCGGTTCAATTGTGGGAAACTGGCTTCGGTTAATTTGGTGAGCAGCGGTGATAATTGCGCTCTGTTGGGCTTGCCTAAATACCTTGGTCAAGCGCACCACCGGAACGTGACCAGAATTAATCAAGTCAGCAAGGAATTGACCAGGACCCACAGAGGGTAACTGGTCAATGTCACCCACTAGCAGTAGTTGGGAACCGCATTGTATAGCCTTTAGCAAAGAAGATGCCAGAAACAAATCAAGCATACTAGCTTCTAGCGCGACAATTGCGGTATGGGGTAAAGGGTTTTGATTATCGCGTAAGAAGCCCATTGTCTTTGGGTCAAATTCCAACAAGCAGTGTATCGTCTTGGCTTCGAGTTGTGTGATTTCACTCAGGCGTTGAGCAGCGCGTCCAGTTGGCGCAGCTAAGGCGATAGATTTGCCCATTGCTTTCCACAGAGAGACTATGGTCTGGGTGGTGAAAGTTTTACCGCAACCGGGGCCACCAGTAAGAATCATTACCCTTGAATATGCAGCCATTTCTACCGCTAGCCGTTGCTGTGGTGAAAGTTTGATTTTACGACTCTTGGTGAAGTGCTCAATCCAGGCGCGAACACGAGGCATATCTTGTGCAACTGGTTGGCAAAATCTAGATTGTATTAATTGAGCAAGGTTCTGTTCGGTGTGAAAGTACGTTGGTAGATAACATAGCAGCGTTTGGTCTTCGCTTTTCTCGCGGATTAAGTCATCCTTGAGTGCCATGTCTTTGATAATATCAGCGAGGGCATCTTCTTCGGGTGTGTGATCTGCTGTAGTCAGCAGTTTGATCACATTCTCAATGAGTTTTGGCTGGGGTAAATAGCAATGCCCATCAGCAGCAGCTTCGTTCAAAACATGAATTAAACCAGCACGGTAACGGAACTGACTATCAGGCGCAACTCCTAAATTAAAGGCAATTTTATCAGTTCTCAGAAAACCAATACCGTAGATGTGAGCAGCTAACTGGTAGGGATTGCTGGTGAGAGTAGCGAGTGCTTCATCCAAGTAATGCCTGTAAATTTTGACTGCATAAGTAGTAGAAATGCCATGACTGTGGAGAAATAGCATTAAATAGATGTAAGAGATGTAAGAAAATAAAATAAAAATAAGTTGATAGCTAAATAAAGATATTTTGAATTGAAGCAGGGACTTGATATTTGGGTTATGCCATCGGCGACGGCGACCCGGACGCGAACAATCCCACAAACTATCGAGTTTGCCCCAGTACCAGCGATGAATTGTGTCGCGTACAGTCTGTGGATGCCATTTTAAATATTGTGCGATCTTTACCACTGTCCATCCTGCTGCTGATAAGCGTAGTACAGTGGCACGACTTTGAGTTCTTGGTGGTATACCTTTTGCTTGAGTGAGTGCTAGTAGGGCTTGATCTTCTATTGGTGACAGGTCAACTTTTAAAGGCGCTGGCATCTTGGTCAGGGGTAAAAATATTTACGACTAAAAGAGATTATCCCAACTTGATGTGCCATTTTACTTTATCGAATTCTATTTACGAACGCCAAGATGCTCCCTAATGGGCGAAGGAACTTTAGGTGATTGCGAGTTAGTTTATGTATGATGTCGTAAATTACACAGTTAAAAATACAACTTTAACATGGAATGAAGTTCCTGTGCTGTATCATGATACTTATCTAGGTAAAAAAAATAAGTTGATGGTAGGTTTATTTAGCCTATTTACCTAGATGAGTATAATGCAGAGAGTTTTAATGCATAGCGTTGTCTAGAGTAGTTATAATTACGTAAATCAAAGTGTTTTAGATTACAAAGATACAGTAATACAGAGGGCATAAGGGAAGGCACAGACATCGTTTGGGATGGTGGTCTGCAAATTCCCGCTCCTTTTAACACCCTGGATTTTGGCTCATATAAAGGATTAGTTTTTGAGAATAATAATTAAGTTTTTGCCGACCAATGGTCGGCAAATTGCGATGCCGATCAACCAACAAGGGCGGGACAAGAAATCGTACTACAATGATTCATCATTCAAAGTGCATACTCCTAGAATGCAACCGTTAACTGAAGAAAGTTTAGCCAAGAGACTTGGTGTAAGTGAAGAAAGTGTACGCAAGGAGCGAATTAATCTTCCGCCACCGCTTTTTGTAGCATGGTGTAAGGGCAAAGATAGAGCGGGATTAGGGTGGGAATTTAACGAAAATACGGGATTTTATCAGCCAGCAAGTTAGTATTTTGATTAATTTCAACTTGTCGCAGGGGATGTGCGCTCTGCTGTTGCCAATTTTAATTTTTTAAAATCTGATTATTTCACAACCTTCAAGCAATTCGTCATAAACAGTTAGTTGTTGTGTTTTTAAGTGATTTGGTAGTGAATCATCATCAAAGGTCAATGTAACAATATGAGTATTTTTGAGACTAAGAGATGATTTGCTGATATCGGTTATTGCCGCACTCATACCGTTTCGAGTACCGATTAGATACTTCACCGATTGCCCGATCTTTAACTGTGTTGCTGGAATAGCCATAAATGTTAGTTAAAAGTGTAAGTTAAGCAGTAGTCTAGTTGGATGCGACGGCTCAAGCGCCCAGGTGAGCGCCTAATCGTTTCTACTTAAATCAAATCCAAGTCCCAGGTATAAAAACCGATCTGCTCAGGAACCCTAGTGAATCGCCCTGTGCGATGACCCCGTGATAACTCATTCAATACCTTGTTTTTCACTTCTCTAATCTCAGCCGCAGTGAGTTCGCCATAGATTCCGTTGGTAATTTCTGAAACGCTGAAAACTTTACCCGAATTATTTTCTAGAAAAGTTGTTAGTGCATCAATTAAAAACTGACCCTGAAATTCTTCGAGCATTGGTATGTCTTTGGGCTGGGGCGGCAAAACTTGTCTCTTATTTTTGCCTTTGACTCTGGTGGACGAATTTTTCGTTTCCGGTTTGGGTAGCAAAGTTAAAGAGAGAGTATAACATCCCGGTTCTCCAGGGACACTGAACCATTTGTTAGTTTCCTTACCATGAGTGAGGGATGATTGAACTCTGCCTTTGATGACCTTGAAGGCATCCGGCTCTAACTCCCCATAGAGCATTTTGACAATAAAATCAATGTGAACAATTGTGCCAATGTGTTCTGCCAACACCTGTTCAATAGCTTCCAGGCGAGACAGGGATTTGAAAATAGGCAGCATGACCGTCTCGGTTCCATCTTGCAGTCGCTGTTGAGTTGATGTTTCTATAGGTGGCTCTAGGAGTGCTGAAGTATCTGTAGCTGCATCAGATTCTTCACCTGACCAAGCTTGTATAAGTGTGAATATGTTTTGTTGAGTGGACTCTTGAAATTGTGTTGCGACTGTTGATGTATTCTGTGAATCGTCTAATAAAAGATGGGTAATAGGTTCAACATTTTCATGAACAAATTTCTCACTCAGGAATAAGAAGTTTTTTCCTTTTTCAGAGGTGAATTCTTCATTATCATTATCCACCTCCTCAGTCAAAGACCAGTTAGATAATAGAGCTTCTACATGAGTGAGATTTGCTTTGGCTAGGGAATATAATTTTTCGTACTCTTCTACAAGAGGTGCGTAGTAATCTCGCAATGCTAATAATGACTCGATTGCTTTTTGGGGAGGCTCTAAAAGAAAGGGGCTATTCATCAAGTTTGAAATTAACTAAACTTTGCGACACTCGTATAGTTATGAAACAACATCGAGTGAATTGGAAAGGAATTGACAGTTTCACACCTATTGTAAAGTATTTGAGTAAGTTGAAGCTTCGCTTTGTTTTTCATATTGTCAAAGCGATTCATGCTATAGACTTCTTGGCATTTGTGGGGAAAGGGGAAGGTGGGGCCTGGGGATGAGGAGCGGGTGTAAAGGAGAAAGGATGGAATTTTCCCTTTCCCTTGCCTTTAACTAATAATAAAACCCTCACTTTCTTAGGAGGGTTGTAGTAGAGCTACAAGTGAGAATTGGCAATTAGTTAGAGGTTCTGCACTGAGCAATAATTTCCATAGCTCTTCTTTGATGTTCAGGGATGGAGTTGAGGGCAGATATAAGTAATTCCCGCAGAATCTCAGACTGATTTCTTCCAACCACCTGTGAATAGAGCTTTAAATCACTCACATATTTTGGTTCTACGCGAAGTGTAACACTGGCAGAATTATGTTTATTTGACTTGGAACGCATAATTTGACTCCCCTTCTAATATGCTTTTACAAGTATGGGTGTAATCGCATAACCTGAGAATAAAGTAATATTGTAATAATATCATAAAAACATTATAGAAGTTAGAATATTTAGCTTAAAAATCGATAAATCAGCATAATATGTCAAAAGTAAGAGACAAGTTATCTATGAAGAATTCCAAAAAGAAAAAAGCTTCTCTACCAGTTTATCTAGATGAGTTTGAACGTAAAAGATTAGAGAAAATCGCCTCTGATTGGGGTACAAGTCTATCAACCACAATCAAAAGGCTGATTAGAGAGAGAGAAATTAATTATTGAGTAAGCTCATCAATGAATAACTGAATAAAGTAGGACGATAATCTTTGAATTCTGTCTTACATTCTGTGAAAAAAGTTCACAAAAAAGCTTGTTAAGTTTGTCTCAAGCTTTATTTGATGTGATAGTATGATGCAGTTACTAACAGTAGAAAGAAAATAAATATGGTGAGTATTTATCTCAAACAAATTCTGCTTTAGTGTTGCAACTTGGCACTGCTATTTTTTGGCAATCGTTAATATTAAGTAGCGATAGCGATTGTAGATGCATAATGTCAAAAGTTATTTGATTCTGACAAATGTATTCTTCCCTTAAGTTTCGAGGTAACACAATTAGACTTATCTGACTATTTATGAGAAACAAAGGAGCGATTGTTTTGGTAAGTAATACAAAGGAACGTGGTTCACGCCAAAGAGCTAAAACTAAGAATCAGGTGATTGCCAAGCTGATTGGCAAGGTAGGTTTGAAATACCAATATCAGATATATGCGGTTGGTACAACTTTGATTGTTGCGAGTCAAACAAGACCAGCAGAAGCATTTGGTTTGTTTAACCCAGCACAAATAGCAATGACGTGTATGTTTGGTGGAGCATCGGCTCAAGGAAATGCACTAATAAATGGCTTACCAGGAGTGATAAACGCAGCGATAACAGTGATGTTATTCATTTATTTCGTGTCATCAGGAGTGAAGGTCGCCAATGCATTAGGTGACGGGCAAGAAGTAACGCAAATGGTTCAGCAACCAGTAGGGATATTCTTTATAACTCTAGTGTTATTTATTGCTCAAAACATTCTGTTTGCGAATGTTACAGCAGCTTGCAACTAAAAGACAACAACTTCTGGAAGCGTCGAGCAGAAAGGGGTGCCAATTTCTGCTCATTTGTTTAATTTTAATAACTAATGATGAGTCATAGAGAAATCAAACAAGTCAATCAATCGTTAGGAAAGAGCGCACCGATTGGAATCTTTACAGGATTTCAGTTTGCTGTAGTGATTCCATTATTCGGTCTAGGTTTCTTTTTAGCTTTTGCATTGGGATTAAATCTAGCTTGGAGTATATTGATAGGTTGCTGGTTAAGTGCAACAGCATTAGCTTTATCAGGGAAAAAACCTCATTTATTTTGGTCAAAGATTTATCCAATTGTGCCTGTATGGTCGAGAGGGTATACGAGATACTTAACACCACAACAAAAACAAAGGATTGGAGCGAAGAAAATTTATAGTCCGTGGAAATGATGAAGATTAGTTATTCTCAAACCAACACGAAAGTAAGTCCATTTGAGGACTGGCTAGATTTGACAACTTTTGTAAAACTCAAAAGGGGTGGTTATAGTATTGGTGCTTACTTGCTGAGTAAAAAACTTCTCAGCGACACGAATAATACATTACAACTAGTATTTGGATGGGAGCAATGCGGTTTTGTCAGATCCAGTAAAAAACAAGCGATCGCAAAAATAAAATCTAAGTAAGAAGTAACTTTATTTACTAAATATGTGCTGGTAGCC
>NZ_JACJSH010000130.1:0-6586 GCF_014698055.1 Nostoc sp. FACHB-133 | reverse complement strand
GTTAATTGGGGTTTTGATAGCACCAGGAGCAATACTATTAACGCGAATTTTGTGGGGAGCTAGTTCTTGAGCAATACTTTTCATCATCATATTAATACCACCTTTGCTAGTAGCATAATTAACATGACCTGCCCAAGGGATTACTTCATGCACTGAACTCATACAAATAATTTTACCTGCTGCACAAGAAATATTAGGCTTCACACCTCGACGTAAGAATTCCTTTGCAGCTTCCCTAGCACACAAGAATTGTCCCGTCAGATTTATCCCAATAACTGCATTCCATTGCTCAATGGTCATATCGATAAATGCTGAATCTTTTTGAATGCCAGCATTACTTACTAAAATATCAATAGTGCCAAATTCTTGAAGCGTTTTGCTAAACATCGCTTTTACTTGGTCTTCTTTGCTGACATCGGCTTGAATAGCGAATGCTTCTCCATTATTAGCTTTGATATCATCAACAATTTTGTGGGCTGATTCAGCTTCAGAATGGTAGTTGATGGCTACTGCTGCACCTGATGTAGCCAAATTGCGAGCAATGGCTTCACCAATCCCAGAACTAGCACCTGTCACCAGTGCTTTTTGACCTTTAAGCAGGTAAGGAGGATAGCTCATAATGCTTTTAATACTTTTAAAAAGTGTATTATTTGTAAGTCACTGAAGACTTGCATGATATGAGAATTTTGCTTGCTTCGCGTAGTATTAACTGAGCAAATTTACATTATCAAAATCTTTAAATTATCGATTAAACAAACAAAATCTTTTAGTATCTTAAGTTAACCTAGTATTTTCCTAATCTATCCAGAGAAAGATAAAAGGTATATTGTTTTACTGACCAATATTTTAATTAGTTGTCATTCCTGTGACAATAGTATGTCTTTATTTGTAAGATTTGTTAAGTTATAGATTTCAAGGCTATTTCAATCTGAACCATAATTTATGGTATATTCAGAGAAACCTGGCTTATCAGTTTTAGTTAATATCGATTGGTCTATTAAACAAACGAAAGTTCTAGCTATTTTGATTAGTTTTTATGCTTGAATAAATAATTGCTAAAAAATAGTGGATGGAAAAAATTCTGATTTCGGAATTTACTTTAAAATTTTAGTTGCATCACATTTTTTAAATCTTTTTTAATTACTTTAGCTGCGGCTTTGGCACTAGCATTTTTGACAATATGAATGATGCGTTAGGCGGATAGCATCTATCTACATACTTAGACTTATAAGGGAAAAAGCGATGCCTGCTCTGTCTCTAAATAGCCAAAATTTACCATACCCTGACCCTTTGCACCCCATCATTGTCCACTTCGTAATCGCAATGGTACTTTTTTCTTTCGTGTGCGATGTTCTAGGCTATTTCACGCGTAACGTGCGTTTATTTGAGGTGAGTTTTTGGAATATGTTTGTTGCTGCGATCGCAATTTTCATCGCGATTATCTTTGGTCAATTTGAAGCAGGACTAGCACAAGCCCAGAAAGCAGCCCAGTCAACACTGAATTATCATACCGTCTTGGGTTGGTCATTAGCGGCGATGGTTGCCGCGATCGCAGCTTGGCGTTTTGTGATTCGCAACCGTAGCCCCCGAAAAGTACCACCAGCTTACCTTGGGGCTGCAACATTGTTAGTCTGCCTAGTATTTTTGCAAGTGTATTTGGGGAGTAAACTATTTTGGGTGTATGGGTTGCACGTCGAGCCTGTAGTTCAAGCCATGAAACAGGGAGTTTCACCATGAACCCGCAACTGATTGAGCAGTTGAGATTGCGGCTGGGTGGTAACGGATTACCCTACGAGATTCCTATACATCCGCAGTTAGTACATCTAACATTGGGTTTGTTCATCATTGCCATCATTTTTGACATAGCCGGAGTGTTGTTTTCTTTAGAAAAACCAATTTTCAAATTTTTGGGATTGGCCGCCATCCGTTCTAGCTTTTTTGATGTCGGCTGGTACAACCTGATAGCAGCAGCCGCTATCACATTTTTCACGGTTGCGGCTGGTTTTTTTGAGCTACTTTTGGCAAATCCACCAATCGATCAAAAGAGTGCTTGGGGGTTGAGTGCTGGTTGGACGATGCTTTTACATGGTTTGGGTGGCGTTTTGCTGTTGGGGATTATTGTCGCCGTGACTGTATGGAGAGGTTTGCAACGCTATCGCTGGCGGAAAGATGCTTCCAGACAGGTGCAGTGGAGTTACCTGTTAGCAGGGATTGCAATACTAGGCATATTATTCGTTCATGGAACTTTGGGAGCGCAATTGGGAGAAGAATTTGGGATTCATGTTACTGCTGCTAATAGCATTGCCAAAAATGTTTACAGCAAATAATTAAATGAGAATTGATCAAATTTTATGTTTAGTGTTTTTGAATATGTATTAATAGCGGTTTATGTAGCAGTGTTGCTCGTCGTCAGTCGGTGGATTGGCCAACAGGCGTTTTCTTGGATGCCTCCCCAAGCTACAGCAGAAGCACAACGGGTAGATGATTTATTTAGCTTCTTAGTCTCAATTGGAGTATTTATCTTACTTGGGCTAATTGGCGTTATGGTGTATGCGATCGCATTCCATCGCGCCCCCCCAGAAGACTACACTGAGGGACACCCTTCTAGAGGTGATACGAGGCTAGAAATATTGTGGACAGCAACCCCGACTTTGTTAGTAGTGTGGATTGCTTTCCAAAGCTTCAATATTTATCAGCAATTAGATATTTTGGGTCTAAAGCAAATTGTGCATTTGCACACACCCCTAGAATCTGCACCCGCTTATGCCGAAACCATCAGTGATGCCCCCAAACCTGCATCTGAAACTATTGATGTTTTCGTTAAGCAGTGGGATTGGTCTTTTCGTTATCCAAATAATGTTACTAGCAATCAACTGCATCTACCGATAAATCGCAGCACTCGCTTAAATCTGCAAGCGCAGGATGTAATCCACGGTTTCTACGTCCCTGAGTTTCGCTTAAAGCAGGATATTATTCCAGGACGCGACATTGATATTGTGCTAACGCCCACTCGTCCAGGCAAATATCGGCTGAAAGATTCTCAATTTAGCGGTACTTACTTTGCCTTAATGGAAACGGATGTATACGTTGAATCCCTTGATAGATATAATCAGTGGCTCACGCAAACTGCGAATAGCGAACAAACCCCTGTAAATCAAGCGGTTGCCGAAAATATCCAACCACCAAAAACATTGTTTAATAGCGGCTGGTACACCGTCACACCTGCTCAACCTGGCATTGCCAATAAAAGGAAGCAAAATAATGACACATGATTTTAGTGAAGAGATTACCGGGGATCGAGAATCGAAAAATTACCAGAACCAGCAGGGTAATAGTTGGCGGCAATATTTCAGCTTCAACACCGATCATAAGGTGATTGGAATTCAGTACATGGTGATGACCTTCATGTTCTTCCTGATTGGGGGACTGTTGGCGATGTTGATCCGAGCTGAGTTGCTCACCCCAGAATCCAATCTGGTTGATCGCCCGCTTTACAACGGTTTGTTCACCATGCACGGGACAATCATGATTTTCCTGTGGATTATTCCCTTCAATGCAGGTCTTTCTAACTACTTAGTACCGTTAATGATTGGAGCGCGGGACATGGCTTTTCCCCTGCTCAACGCCATCTCTTTTTGGATGTTGCCACCCGCAGGTCTTTTACTACTATCTAGTTTCTTCCTGCCAAACGGCACTGCACAATCTGGCTGGTGGTCTTATCCGCCAATTAGTCTGCAAATTCCAGGCGGTGAACTGATTAACGGTGAATTTATTTGGATAGTCAGCCTAGTTTTAATAGGTATCTCTTCAATCATGGGGGCAGTCAACTTTATGACAACCATCTTTTGGATGCGGGCCCCAGGGATGACATTTTTTCGGATGCCCGTGTTTGTTTGGTCGGTTCTCAGTGCCCAGTTATTGCAATTGATTAATTTACCTGCTTTGACGGGTGCATTGATCCTACTGTTGTTTGACCTATCTTTTGGTACACAATTCTTTAAACCAGACGGGAATGGCGATCCCATTATTTACCAGCATCTATTTTGGTTTTACTCTCACCCAGCAGTTTATATCATGGCACTACCAGCCTTCGGTATTTTTGCTGAGGTTCTGCCTGCATTTTCTCGCAATCCTCTATTTGGTTATCGGTCAGTGGCGATCGCAACCTTAGGTATTGCTGCGATCAGCATTTTCGTTTGGGCACATCACATGTTCACCAGCGCCACCCCTGGTTGGATGCGGATGACCTTCATGGCTACCTCAATGTTAGTTGCTATACCCACCGGTATTAAAGCCTTCGCTTGGACTGCCACCATCTGGCGGAGCAAGCTACATCTAGAGACACCAATGCTGTTTGCGATGGGAGGTGCAGCTATGTTTATTTTTGGCGGTGTTACTGGTGTAATGCTTGCTGCCACGCCATTTGATATTCACGTTAATAACACATACTTTGTTGTGGGACACTTCCACTACATCGTTTTTAACACGATCACAATGGCAATCTTCGCGGCAATTTACTACTGGTTTCCCAAAATAACTGGAAGGATGTATGCCGAGGGTTGGGGCAAGTTACATTTTTGGCTAACCTTTATTCCTGCCAATATTACCTTCTTCTCCATGCACCCATTAGGTTTACAAGGGATGCTACGCCGAGTTTCTTCCTACGACCCACAGTATCAAGGATGGAACGTCATCGCTAGCTTGGCTTCATTTTTACTAGGAGCATCCACACTGCCTTTTATTGCTAACATCGTAGGCTCTTGGCTTTACGGACCGCGTGCAGTTGACAATCCTTGGCACGCTAGTGGATTGGAATGGACAACATCTTCACCACCTCCGCGAGATAACTTTGAAGAGATTCCAATTGTCACAAGACCTCCTTATGACTACGGCAATCCAAAATACTCAATAATCGAAAATTCTAATAACAATGAGTAAGAAATTAGAGGATGTTTGAAAAGTCATGATTGATGTATCAAATATTTTTACCCCACCCTAGCCCTCCCCTTATAAAGGGGAGGGAACCGGATTTTCTTGTTTCCCCCCTTTATAAGGGGGGATTAAGGGGGGTAATAATTCGATTAAAATCACAACATACCACTTTTCAAACATCCTCTTAGACAAATTTTAATTACGAATTACGAATTACGAATTATGCGTCGCACTATTCATATAGATGAAAGTCCTATCCGTTTTGATTTGTGGCGGCGACGCTTACCAAATTGGTTACAGCGCTTCCTACCAAGTGGTGGCGGTAGCCATGAAGATCATCATGGTAAAGGAATGTTCGGATTTACCGTGTTCCTGCTGTCAGAAAGTATCATTTTTTTGAGTTTTATCTTTACTTATGTTGCTCTACGACTGACTACTAAAAATTGGCTGCCACCCGGTATATCGGGGCCAGAATTGTCTACAATTGTGGTTATTAATACGGTAGTATTACTTTCTAGTAGTTTTGTCATTCAACCAGCAGAAAATGCCCTCAAGCGTAATCAACTCACGAAATTTCGTTGGCTATGGTTAGTAACGATCGCAATGGGGAGTTACTTCTTAGTTGGTTTGCTAATTGAGTGGAAAAATCTCGATTTCAAGATTACTACAGGATTAGTTGGTTCGACATTTTACTTACTAACAGGCTTCCACGGTCTACACGTCCTGGCTGGTGTTGTGCTTCAGATAATTATGCTGATTCGTTCATTCATCCCAGGCAACTATAATAAAACTCACTTCGGGACAAGTGCGACTACTCTTTTTTGGCACTTTGTTGATGTAGTTTGGGTCTTTCTTTTCTCGCTTCTCTACCTTTGGCGGGCATAAAACAATTCAGAAATTCCAGTATTTTAAGGAGTAATGTGATGAATCTATTCTTACAAGAAATACCAGCCTCAGAACGCGCCCCAAAAACAATTCAAGAAACTCCAGCACCAGGTAAAGATCCATTAATTGCACGCGGATTACAAAAAGAGCAATATGCTGGCATTATTGGGCTAGCGATCGCTATGATTGCCGCTGTCGGATTTTTTAGTCAGAGAGTTGAATATGCTATTGCATTTGCTGTGTTCCTCAGCGCTATTTTGATAGCTTTGTTTTTATTCATCTAGCAAAGCTTTCATTATCTGATTTAACAACATTTGTGAGGGATTTTATGAACAGCCCAGTTTATCAAACTGTGATTGTCGGCGGTGGTTTTGCGGGGCTATTTACAGCCTTACATTTAGCTCACGAACATTATCCTCGTTCTGTTATCTTGATTGATAAAGACGAGCGCTTTTGCTTTAAGCCGCTACTATATGAATATTTCGATGGCGAGATGGATACCTTTCAGGTAGTCCCGCGTTTTTCGGAACTACTTAAAGGTAGTGGTGTCATCTTTGTGCAAGATACAGTGCAATCGATAGACTTGCATCAACGGGAAGTCAAATTAGTATCGGGAAACTCCTATAATTACAGCAACTTAGTATTAGCCTTGGGCAGCGTTACTGGCTATCATCAAGTTGAAGGTGCGAATGTTAATGCCTTTCCTTTCTGGACGCAAGCAGATGCGATCGCTCTTGACCGACATTTACGTGACTGTTTGCAAAAAGCC